>JBAUHR010000095.1:0-2748 GCA_049680385.1 Rubripirellula sp.
TCCAATCGTGGCATGAACTCCGCACCCAGATTTCGGGCCATCGGCAAGCTCAACGCGAACACGGTCAATGCCATTGCGACGGTCACATAGGGATGCTTGATCGCTCGCGTCACCAGCGGTTCGTAAAAGAACTTGACGATTCGGACCACGAACACGTCGTCTTCTTTCATCTTCTTTGGCAAAAAGATCGACGCCATCGCAGGCATGAACGACAACGAGAGGATCATCGAACCGCCAAGAGCGAACAGCACCGTGAGTGCCATCGGACGGAACAGCTTTCCCTCGGTGCCTTCAAGCATCAGGATCGGCAGGAACACGACCGCGATGATCAACTCGCCGAACATCGTCGGCTTGCGAACCTCAACCGCCGCATCGCGTATCACGTCCTCGTGCTTGGCGGCGCCGTTGTCGTGCGAAAGTTTGCGAATGCAATTCTCCACCATGATGACGCTGCTATCGACGATCAAACCAAAGTCGATCGCCCCCAGGCTCATCAAACTGGCCGTCACGCCGGTGTAAGCCATCACATTGGTCGCGAACAACATCGACAATGGAATCGCGAGTGCAACGATGATGCCGGCTCGCAAGTTACCGAGCATTAGCAGCAGCACCACGATCACCAACATGCCGCCTTCGGTCAGATTGGTGAGCACGGTCTTAAGCGTCCGGCCGATCAATGCGGCTCGATCGTACGTCACTTCAAGATGAACGCCCTCAGGCAAAGTGACTTCGATTTCTCTGAGGCGATCTTTGGCCAGCTCGACGACTTCACGTGAGTTTTCGCCAATGAGCATCATCACCAAGCCAGTCACGACTTCACCGCGGCCGTCGCGAGTCACCGCGCCTTGCCGCGTCATCGGTTCGATGCTGACCTTGGCAATATCGCCCAGTAGGATCGGGTTGCCATCGGGTTCGCGGCGAATGACGACGGACTCGATGTCCGTTTCGTTTTCCAATAGTGAGACGCCCCGGATGAATCGCTGTTCACCGTGGTGAATGACGTAGCCGCCGCCGGACGTGTTGTTGTTCGCTTCGAGGCGCTGAAAGAGCAATTCCATCGGGATGCCGTAGCTGGTCATTCGGTCGGGGTCAGGTTGAACCTCAAACGTTTTGTAGTAACCACCGTGTGTATTAATTTCGGTAACGCCACTGACTTGTCGCAGCTTGGGTGATATTTCCCATTCCAACATTGTTCGCAATTCCATCGGCGAATGGCGATCGCTGCGAACTTCAAACTGCAAGATTTCGCCGAGCGCGGTGGTGAGCGGGCCGACCGTGGGCGTGCCGTATCCAGGCGGAATGCTTGCGGCGGCATCGCCCAGGCGTTCGGTGACCAGTTGCCGAGCGCGATAAATGTCCGTGCCTTCCTCGAACACGATCGTGACGACCGAGATGCCGAACTTGGAAACGCTGCGAAGTTCTTCGACGTCGGGCAGTCCGCCCATCGTGTTTTCGACGGGATACGTCACATAGCGTTCGACTTCGACAGGCGAAAGCGAACCGGCGTCGGTCACGACTTGGACCTGGACGTTCGTCATGTCAGGAACGGCGTCGATTGGCAGAGTGAGCGCCGAATACAGACCGGCACCAGCCATCAGCAAAGTCATGATGATGACGAGGCCGCGGTTGATGAGGGAGAATTCAATGATCTTCGTGAGCATGATGGAGCAATCCGAGTTGCATTTGCGATGACTAGACGTTCAGCGCAGTTGTTGGATGAGGCCGGTGTTTGATCAGGCCAAAGAAGGAGTCGTGGCGAGCGGCGAGTGTTTCGCTATTCGCCGTCACCCTGGAGCAGCAACTCCGATTTCAGCAAGAACGCTCCATGGGTCACCACAAGTTGGCCCGACGAAAGGCCCTCGGTAACTTCGACCCAATCATCGGAGGCTTGCCCCGTGGAGACTCCCACGCGTTTGAAAGCACCGTCGTTCATGTCGACGAAGACAAACTGTTCATTTTCGTGCTGCAAAACCGACTCCGGTTTGATCGACAACGCTTGACGAGCTTCGCCGATCGGAACAGTAACCCGGACGAACATTCCGGGACGAAGCAAGTCTTCGCTGTTCTCGATCCTCGCGACTAACGGAACCGAATTGGTGTCCGCTTGAACTTCGCGACCGAAATAACGCACAGTTGCGGTGAACACGCGATCGTCCAGGGCCGGCACCAAGACGGACACTTCCGTTCCTGGCTGCAACGCGACCGCCGACCAATCGCTCTCGCGGATACTGGCTTCGACCGAGAGCGAATCGGTATTGGCAAGCACCACCAACGAGTCACCTCGCATGACACGTTCGTCGTTGGCGAACCCCTGCGATTCAACACTGCCGCCAAACGGTGCTCGAACTTCCAAGCGTGATAAGGCATCTTCGTTACTGAGATTGACGGTATCCTTGTCCTCTTTGTATCCCAGCAGCGTTTCGAGTGACTGCCAAGCGAGGTTCAATTGACGGTTGGCTTCCGAGACGTCGGCTTCGGCTTTCATCTTCGCCTGTTCGATTTCAAACGATGCTTGGTCGCGTGCGGTGCGGAAAGAAGTCTCGGCGAGTTGCCGCTGGCCTTCTAGTTCACGAATCGTCCGCCCAGAAACAGAACCCGAGGCAACCAGCGGGCGAATGTTTGCGATCAGTTCATCAGCCAAACGCATTTTGGAATACGCCGACAGAATGTCTCGCCGGTAGGCACCGAGTGCCCGATTCGAGAAAGCCGATTCGATTTCGTCGACCGATTGCCCTTGGTCGAGCATGG
>JBAUHR010000096.1:0-10397 GCA_049680385.1 Rubripirellula sp.
GCGTGACTGCGAGGCGAATCGTCCCATACTTTTGCGTCACCTTCTTTGATGATTTCCAGGACGTCTTCGACCTCGATATCGTGCAACAATGAAAAGTGAACGAGTTCGCGGTCGTAGGTTTTTTCAAGCATGACTTCAAGGTTTTTGCGAACGCGAGTCCCCTGAGGCAATATCAGAGCCTTTTCGACCGTCGTTTTTGCGACCGCGCGATAGTCTGCGTAGATCGCCATCCGTTCGCTTTCGGGCAAATCAACTTCGCGATACGGTTCTGGGATCCGTGGCTTGATCGTTTCGGCCTCTGGCGATTCAACTTCGGACGGCGCGGGCGTCTGGCTGATCAGCATGACGCTGACTCCGACAATCCCCATCAACACCATTGCTGCCGCGATCAGTCCGCCGACGATGGCGAAGTTTACTTGGTTGCCTGAGTCTTTTTCGGCAGTCGCTTCGGACTGCTGCTTTAACTGCTTTGCCGTCGCACTGATCTGAGCGGCACCTGGATTGTCAACATTCCAGATCGTCGCACAGGACGGGCACTTCACGTTCGCCATCGCGACCGGAACGTTCAGTGAAGTGCCACAGCCAGGGCATTTGACGCTGCGAACCGACATGCGGAAACCTACGAACGGAGTCTAGAGCGAATTGAGAAATTGGGCGTCACGTTTGCACCGCGAACGCTCGGACTGGATTCTACTTACTTTGCTTTGCGTTTTCACGTTCATACAACGCTCGGATTTCATCCAAATCGACATCGACCGGCGGCATTTGCGGCGCCATGTCGGCCAACGTTTGGTGCACAACCCCGGCAACCGCAGCGTCACGGTACCACTTGTTGTCCGCCGGGATCACATGCCAAGGCGATTCGTCCGAGTTGCACTTCTCGATGGCATCTTCATAGGAATCGCGGTATGCACCCCACTTATCCCGAGCGGTGTAGTCGCCGGGGTTCAGCTTCCAGTGCTTTTCCGGATTGTCGAGACGCTTCTTGAAACGCTCTAACTGTTCGGCCGGACTGATGTGCAAATAGAACTTTAAAATCCGAGTACCAGCGGCCGCCAAGTTGGCTTCGAAATGGTTGATGATGTCGTACCGCTTACTCCACACGCTCTTGGGCACCAAGTCTTCGACTCGAACGACCAAGACGTCTTCGTAGTGAGATCGATTGAAAATCGACACCATTCCTTTTGCTGGTGTGCACTTGTGAATGCGCCACAGAAAGTCGTGAGCTCGTTCAATTTCGGATGGCACTTTGAACGGATAGGTCCGGCATCCCTGCGGATTCATTTGGCCGAGCACTTTTCGGATCAGGCCATCTTTGCCCGCCGCATCAGGCGCCTGCAAAACAACCAGCAGCGATTGCTTTTGCTCGACGAACATCCGGTACTGAAGATCACGTATCTTTTCGTTCAGATCAGCCGTGATTTCCTTGGCGTGCGACTTGTTTTTGACGTCGCCGGTGTCATCAGTCGAAATCGACTTCAACTTAACAGCCTTACCTGGCTCAACGCGGTGTCGTTTGATGAAGTCCAAGACTCTGCCTTTGATCTGCGGCGTAGAAACCAAAATTGCGTAAAAGATCCGCGACGGTAACCGATCAATCTATCAGCTTGCGAACGGCTTCGTCGATCCCACCCACTAGACAGGCGGCGATGAAATGAAACATTGCCAGCGCTGCGTGCTGCAACGCCAGCCCCGAATCAAACGTCAATTCAGGACACGCAGAGACGCAGCGGCGACCTATTCGTTGACATCGCTAATCTTGAAAGTCCATGCATAGTCGCAGGGCATGCGTGACGGGTTCATCCGAGGAACGTCGATGATTACGTCTTCGCCAACTTGCTTCCACGCCAGCGGTTCCGAATGCCCGAGCATCGTGACAGTAGCCGTGGCATTCGCAGCGACATTTCGAAGCGTCAGTTGGTCGTTCGGAAAGACTGGACAGATCGCATACAACACGTCGCCTTTACGTGTGAACAATACTTCTTTTCGAGCGAATCCTTCGTCAGGTGACTGCAGCAATTTGTTAACGTCATACGCGACGCGATAAGTGCCGCCCTTCACCTTGACTTGTTCACCATCGGTCCACTGACAGGTCGTCTCGCTTGCGTGAGTCCCATAGATCGCTTCGCCGTTAACCGCCAACCACTTGCCAATTTCAGCCAGCCGTTCTTCCATCAATGGCGGAATTCGACCATCGGAAGTTGGGCCAATGTCTAACAAGAAGTTGCCGCCACGCGAAACAATGTCGATCAGCATCAACGTCAACGTTTCGCTGCTGTTGTAATCTTCGAATCGCTCGGTGCGACTGTACCCGAACGAGTGAGCCATGCCGCGGTTCTCTTCCCACGCATTCTCGCCGTCCGGCAATCCTGCACCGTATTCCGTCGTGTAATAACCCCCGTGCTTGTGGCGATCTCCTTTGCCCCAACGATCGTTGATCACGACCTCGTCCTTGCATGGCGAATCAGCAAACAGCCATGTCAACATTTCGGACGTTCGCCAGGTTGCGGCTGGATGATCCCATTCGCCGTCGGTAAAGACGACGGACGGCTTGTACTTGTTGACAACATCTTTGAACTGCGGAATTAAATGACGATCCACAAACAAATCAACATCGCTGGCATACAGCGGGTTGAACCACTCGTAGATCGAATAGTAAAGCCCCATCTTTACGTCCGTCTTGCGAACCGCTTCGGTCAATTCACCAACTAAATCGCGGCCAGGGCCCGAGTTCGTGCTGGACCACGGACGCCCCCACGACTTGTCCGCTTCGGCGCTGGGCCACAAGCAGTATCCGTCGTGATGCTTCGACGTCAAAACGACATACTTTGCGCCAGACTGTTCGAAAACCTCCGCCCACTGATCAGGGTCAAAAAGTTCGCACGTGAATTCAGGTACAAAATCTTGGTAAGCCGTCTTAGGGCCATATACGCGGTTGTGGAATTCGCTGACCTCGGGATACGCCTTTCGAGTCGGTTGAACCAAATCCATCCAGTACCATTCTGAATACGTTCCCACTTTCGAAAACGCCGGAACCGAGTACGGTCCCCAGTGGATGAAGATCCCAAACTTTGCATCTCGCCACCACTGAGGTGTCGGGCGCGCGTCAATCGCAGCCCACGCCGCAGCCTCTTCGGCGATCGATTGCTCGGTTTCCACCGACTCGGTTTGCTGTGCAAATGCAAGCGAAGGGAAAAGGAAGGCAATGACGAGCAAGCGGATCAATGGCTGACGGAGCATGAGGTTCCTCAAGATGAAGTGTTGGTAAGCGACTCTTTTTCGAATCGGATGAAGGCTCGCAATCCATAGAACGCAATGAATACAAAACAGATTGCAGGCAACCAAAACGAAGTGCGAATTCCGTACGCGTCGATCATTCCGCCCTGAAACTTGGTCAGCAACGCACCGCCGACAATCGACATGATAAGAAATGCTGAACCGAGTTTTGCTTCTTCGGCTTTCATGCCGTTAAGCGCAATCCCGTAAATGGTTGGAAACATCAGTGACATGCAGGAAGACACCATCACTAGGCACAACAGCCCAGTGTTGCCGACCAATTCAGGAGCGATCAATTTGTGCAAGAATCCCGGCAATGCAAAACTAAAATTTTCACCTTTCAAGTTAATCGCACCCATTGTGAACAGGATCGCACCAATGGCGAAAACGCAAAGCAGTTTTCCTGGGCTAATGTAACGCAACAAAAAAGTGCAAACCCAACGGCTGCTTAGGAAGATGAGCATTGCAATAATGTTCCACGCTTGGGCCTGACCAAGACTGATTCCCACCTGCTCCATTCCGTAATGGACAATGAAAGTCCAGCACATGATCTGTGCGCCCACATAAAACGCCTGAGCCAACACACCCTCGCGAAACCGCGGTCGCTTAAGAATTCGTGACGCGATTTCAAGAAACGGTGCGTCCTTTTGCTCCTGCTTGAACGTCGGCATCCTGCAGAGAAAGAAAATCACTAGGAACACGATCACGACGCCGGCAACGATCATGTACGGTTTTTTTACGCTGTTGAGATCCGCGGCCTGCATCTTCTTGAAGCCCTCTGGATCATTGGCGCGGAAGGCTCTCAATGCGTTGGGCATCGCACCATCAAGCGCCCCTACTTCGGTATCAAATTCGGGGATTTTTTCGTAAACACTGACTTCCGAACCATCTTTCAGTTGAATCTTTGACAGCGACGCACCCACGGGCAGTCCGCTTATCTCGGCCTCTTTCATCACCACCAAGTGCTTGGTGTACTCAGGATTCTGGTTGCCAAGTTGGGTGCGGAAATCGCCAGTCATCAATTGAGGTGCAAGCACAAGTGTTGCTACGGACATTCCGACTAATGAGCCGATCGGGTTACATGCCTGCGCCAGATTGAGACGTTGCGTTGCGGTCCGCGGCGAACCCATTGCAAGAATGTAGGGATTGCAGGCAGTTTCAAGAAATGCCAGCCCGTAAGTCAGGACGTAGGACCCCAACAAGAACAGCCCAAAACTTGCTGACGATGCTGCCGGAAGTGCGAGTAAGGCACCGATTGCATAGAAGGCAAAGCCGACCATGATCGCAGCTTTGTAGGAGAACTTGCGAATGAAGAAGGCGGCTGGCAAAGCCATACAGAAATACCCTGTATAGAATGCAAATTGCAGCCAAGAAGCTTGCGAAGTGCTGATAACAAAGACACTCTCGTAGACCTTTACCAGCGGATTCGTGAAGTCATTCGCAAATCCCCACAACGAAAAACAACAAGTTGTCAAAATGAACGGCAACAGGTACTTCTTTGGAACTACCGCTGCATCATCGATGGCTTCATCGGAAAGATTGGATGGGCCAGCGCTGGTGTCTTCCGCCATGGAGGGATCTCGTTGGAGTCGTTGGGATGATTTCGATGGGACAAGGTCGGAAACGCCAGCCTAGCCGATTCCCAGATACGGATAGCTGTGGTCGATCAGCTTAGCATCTTTCATCGCAAGCCAAAATTCGTTGCTCTGGGTGGATCGGCACAGTTCGACGTTTTCCGCGATACGGCTCGGGCGACTGCTGTTGAGCGCCGTTGCGACGACACCAGGCGGCGACATGCCAAACGATACGCACGCCTCTGCTGGCTTCACGGTGAAACGATCGCAGACTTCGTAGAAACGAGTCCTCCAGTCGATCAACGTTTGATCTTCGACCGACTCTCCCGTCACTTTTCGGTAGTCGAAAAATGCACCGCCGGTCAGAAACCCAGCGTGGAAAACAGCTGAGTTGATGACTGAAATTCCGCGTTGATGAAGCGAGTCTACGAAAGCCAGTAGTTCTGGCGGATGCGTGTAAATCGTCAGACTGGTCGCCAACATCACCCAGTCAAGTTTGCACTCGTCGGCCAATCGCATGGACGTTTGCCAGTCTTTCGAGCCAACGCCAATCGCAGTCACTTCGCCCCGGTCTCGCAACTCGGTCAGCGCCCGGTACGCACCAACAATGTCGTCCCATCTCGTTGCGCGATCCGCATCGTCTGCTGCTGCGGCAAGGTATTCATCGGGATCGTGAACCGAAACCAGCATCGGCCGATACGGTGAAAGCAATTCGCAACCCTGGTGGTAGCAGCGAAGAATCCCGTCGTAGCTAATGTCCTGGACCGCGTCATATTTTAGATCGACCCAGGCCCCAGGCTCGAAAGTCGGTTCTGGGGTCTGCAGCGGTACGCGTCGCCATCCCAGTTTGTTACTGATCAGAATCCGATCGGGATCAATCGCCAAGCGTGATAGCGCCTTCGCCATCTCTTCCAACGCTAACCCGGCACCGTACTTTCCCGCCGAATCGGCAGCGACCATTCCGGGCACGTTTTCGAACCACTGCGAAACGATCTCTCGCTTCGCAGTGTCATCGATCGCTTGATAAAGATTACCAAGCGCGCTTGTGCCAAAGACGATACGAGGAAGTTCCAAAACAGGTTGCCCCGGCGACGAAGTAGAAGAAGTCGTACTGATTGGCATTGCAGGAAACTAAGTCAGCGACGTGAAAATTACCGAGTAACCTTAAGGACGTACGCGAACTCGGACGGCTTGACGCTAGGCAACTTGACAGTCAGCCCATTCTCCGTCCGATCCCATGTCAAAGTTTCCTTCGAACCAAGCATCGTGACCGAGCCGATTTGATCGGTATAGTGGTCCGATCCGCTTGCCAGTGTTTTCACAGTAACTTCGTTGCTCTCAGGCCAGGCAAGTCCGGTTACGTAAAGCGTGTCGCCCTTAGCGGTGAATCGCAAGTCGTCGGGTGTGAACGGCTTGTCTTTGGATTCGGATACGTGCCCGGTCGAAACCGTCGTCGATCCTTCGCCGAACGTCTTCCAGTAGGTCGTGTCATAGATTGCTTCGCCGTTGATCTTCAGCCATCCGCCGATTGCCTTTAGGATCGCTTGATCTTCTTCGGGGATCGTTCCGTCCGCACGTGGTCCGACGTTCAACAACAGGCATCCATTCTTGCTAACGATGTCGACCAAGTCGTCAACCAAGCGATCCGGCGTCTTGTAGCGTTGATTCTCGGTATAGCCCCACGAACTGGCGCTAACGGCGGTGTCGGTTTGCCAGAAAGGTTTACGGATTTCCGCCATTTTCGAACGCTCTTTGTCCAAGACAGCCGCGTTTTCGGGGAATGCGTCAAACTTGTAGTTGATGATGCCGAGCCCATCAGTCCACTTCGACGATGCGTTGTAGTAGTACGACGCAAACTTCTTTAGGTGATCGGCGTAGTGATTGCTCTCGTATGTCAGTTTTCGGTCCGGCGTGATTCCGAAATCGAACCAGAAGACGTCCGGCTTGTACTTGTCCACCAACTCGCACGAACGAGCCAACCAGTCATCCTTGAACTGTTTGTCTTGAGGTGGAAAGAAGTTCTGGTAATCCCAAGCGTTGTCTTGGAAAAGAAACGGCATCGGACGCCCGTACAAATCCGCATACTGAGGGTCCGAGTTATCGTACGCTTCGTTTCGAACGTAAAACATCCAATTGAAGGCACGGTGACTGCTGACGCCAAACTTCATTCCTTCGCCACGGACCGAATCCGACAGCTCTTGGATCACGTCGCGCTTCGGCCCCATCTCGGTGGCGTCCCAACGCGTGAACGAACAATCGTACATGGGGAATCCGTCATGATGCTCGGCGACCGGGATGACATATTTTGCACCCGTGTCCTTGAACAACTTGGCCCATTCTTTGGCATCAAACTTGTCGGCTTTGAAAGACGGAATGAAGTCCTTGTAGCCAAACGTTTTCTGCGGCCCGTACGTGTCGACGTGATGCTTGAAAAAATTGTCACCACGACGATCCAGATTGATGTACATCTGGCGTGGATACCACTCGCTACCAAATGCAGGAACGCTGTAGGCCCCCCAGTGAATGAAGATGCCAAACTTGGCGTCTTTGTACCACTGTGGAATCTCGTACTTGGACAACGAATCCCACTCCGCGGCAAACGGCCCCGACTTGATCACACCGTCAATCTGCTCGACGGCGGGTTCGACGCTCGGATGCGGCAACGTCGCTGGATGCGGTGACTCGGCGATCGCCCAGGACGAAACAAGCAGCATACTTGCAATTACAAAACTTCTCATCGAATAGTCATCCGAACGATAGAGGTGATATGGGTGGAGGATTTGGTAGCACAGGCTGCCAGCCAGTTTGCATTGGTTTACTAGTTCTACGGCAACGATTCGTAACAAACGTCGTTAATCCTTTTCGGCGAGTTTCCAACCAAGCCGAAACGAGCAACGGTTTGTCGATTTTAAACCTGTTCTGATTGTTTAACCGTTAGCCGCAGTCGTACGCGAAATGAAATACGTACGCCTGCGGCTAACGGTTAAACGATTTAATCGGCAAACCGTTGTCGGATACTGCTACCCGCGAAAATAACTAGCTGCCAATGAACAGAGGTCGCAGGTGGCGATCAAAGATGTTCTTGGTGACTTCATTGCCAACGATTTCTTCGTTTGCCGTCAACATGTCAGTGTACCGGGCACCATGCTTTGCTGCGACTTTGAACGAGACGTGCAGGAGTTGTCGCATGTGAGCGTTGAAGTGCTCGTTGTCTTGAATGTGACGGATCGCGCTGGCCATGCGAGGTCCCGACCATGCGTTGACTTCGTCGGCCGACGGCAACTTGCTTTGATCGATGTCAATCACGCTTGCGTACGGAGAGCAGAATTCTTCGACGTGTTCCAATGCGTACGCGTAGATTTCTTTCGCCAGAGCCAATCCGTCGCCGCCTGCTTCGGCCAGCCCGATGATTTCTTCCAACCAAGTCGTCCCAGCAGTCTTCAAATGCAGTCCAGCACCAGTTCGCTGCAAGCATTCGCGGATGATCGGATACAGGCTGAACTTGTCGCTGCCCGAGTGAACGCTCAACTTCAACGTTTCAGGTAAACCGTACGCCTTGACTGCGTGGGCAAGCACGGCGACATCGTCGTTGAACTCTCGCTTGAACTGATCCAAGTCGCCGACGTAGTCAACGCCCTTGTTGAAACGACCCGTGAACTTCGGTGCAATCGTTTGTACCGGAATTTTTTCGTCGGAAAGCGCCGCCAAGATGATCAGCAATTCAGGCGGTGTCTGAGGCGTGTCGGTCTCGTCCATCGAGACTTCGGCGGCGACATTGTCGGCACCCTTGGCGGCCGCAATGTATCGATAGATTTCGCCAGCTTCCTTGACAGCAAGCAAGTACTGCTCGGCAACTTTCTGAACATCCTCGCGGGTCACTTCGAGCGGCGCGGACAAGCCGTCAAGGTTCAGTGTGCCTACCAATTCGGGGTGACGATCCACAAATGCAGTGACTTCATCCGACGGTGCGGGCTTACCGATCGAATCCGCGACGTCGATGGTGAAGAAATCGCTGCAAGGCAAGAACGGATCAACCGTTTTCAACTGGATGTGGTCTGCGTCGACGTGCCAGGCCTTGCCCCAGCCCAATTTTTCGACGGCAGCTTTGCCAGCGTCAAAAACGCTTTGTGGCTGTGAACCAACGAACGTGTGTTCACGATTCGACTTGTTCCAAACGGGCGTCACGTCAACACCGGCTTCGGCAAGTTGCACGAAAGCGCGCAATTGAGCAGCAGCTTGATGGGCAAAGCGATCGCCGACGCCGAAGGTGTATTTTTCAAGTGTGAGCATCTATCTTTCCTTAGGGTTAAACAACGCGAATCATTTTGGCTCAGCCGAAGCGATCGCCCCATAGCCGAGATTGACTTCCGCATGTCAATTGTTAACCTAAACGAGTCCGCAATTGAACCCCTCAGGCTCTCGATGAAACCTAAACCCGAGGCAGATCCCGAGTTTGTATCCGATCAAGTCTCGCAGGCTCGGCGTTACTACCTGAATCTGAAGCCCCTTGAATCCGCGGCGCTAACCGTCGTTTGCGGCGGCGTCGAGCGGATGCAGGCGGACTACGTTATCAATCGTGATCGGTTTCCCTATTTCGGAATCGAATTGGTGACTGAGGGACGCGGTGAGCTGACGCTTGATGGTGAGTCGTTCACGCTGTCGCCGGGCAACGTGTTCGCCTATGGCCCCCAAACGTCGCACCGGATCGCTAACCAAGCACCCAATCGAATGCGGAAGTTCTACGTCGACTTTGTCGGCCAAGAAGCATTTCAGTCGGCCAGTGATGCTGGCTTGATGGATTCACGCCCGTTGCGAGTGACACGGATGCACGAATTGGTCGAAGTGTTCGAGTTGCTTGACCGCGAGGCGCGCGCAGACAGCGATACCGCTGGCGAAGTATGTAACCAGTTGCTGCGTTTACTGCTGATCAAAATTCGGCAGTGCTGTTTAGCCGACAGCCCTATGATGCCTCGCGCTTACGCGACCTACGAACGCGTGCGACAACACATTGAATCGGAGTACCTGAGGCTCCACACGATCGAAGAAGTCGCATCGGAATGCGATGTGACGCCGATTCACTTGTCGCGACTATTTCGCCGGTTCGGTGGC
The DNA here is from genome assembly GCA_049680385.1 of Rubripirellula sp. Lineage (GTDB taxonomy): Bacteria > Planctomycetota > Planctomycetia > Pirellulales > Pirellulaceae > Rubripirellula. The sequence goes on from JBAUHR010000096.1 coordinate 9,960, forward strand.
GTCGGTGCCTACCGATACCTTCTGAGGACTAAGATGAACCATGCCGCCGAAATGTTGCTGGAAGAACGCCTGCTGATCAAAGAGGTTGCTGAGCGTTTAGGTTTCTCTGATGCATTCCAGTTCTCGCGTGCCTTTAAGCGGGTCTATGGAATCCCACCAAAGCAATTGATTCAGTCTAGCAGAGACCTGTTAAAGAAGGATGACGAGGATGTTGAAGTAGAGTGATGAACGAAAGTTTGCATCCTTTTTCATCCACTGCTTGATCATCCGCGTTGGCGTCGTTTTCGCTAAATCCTGTTAGGAGTCTGCGCTGCCGCTAGGTTTGCTTTTCAGTCGGTTTGTACTTGTTTACCGAGCGAAAAACTGGTGTTGGTGAATTTGGGCTGAATCGACCAGAATTTGCGGGTCATGGACATTCCCAAGATCACTACCGATTGC
>JBAUHR010000097.1:0-11381 GCA_049680385.1 Rubripirellula sp.
AAAGGCGTCGGACACTTTTTTTCCGTTCATTCGTAAACGGCAAGGGTAAACACTCATGGGACTCGGAACCGCACTGAAAGCCTTTTCGGCGGCACTGTTCGACGCACAAAAGTCCGACCAAATCGCCAGATTGCTCGCCGGTGATTCGTCTGCGACGCCGAAACCTGCGGCGTTGGACGCTCCTAAGCCAGCCGAGCCGACAAAACCGATCCTGCCAGCCAAGCCCGCTCGCGATTCGGCTGTCACCTTGTTGGCCACGCTGCAGCGTGAAGCCCGCTTGATCGATCTGCTGCAGGAAGACCTCGGCAAGTATTCCGACGCCCAAGTCGGCGCGGCCGCTCGCCCGTGTTTGCAACAGTGCGGTGGCACGCTGAACCGATTGTTCGAAATCAAACCGCTCGTCGATTCGGCCGAAGGGTCCACGGTTGACGTTGGCGACAGCCCTTCGCCGATGCGTTACCAGTGGGTTGGCGAAGGCACCGCGGCGACCGGCAAGCTGATCCATCCGGGCTGGCAAGCTGCCAAAGTTGAATTACCCGAGTGGTCTGGCGAAGCCGCCGATGCGAACGTGATCGCGCCTGCACAAGTGAAAGCAAACTAGTCTTATGGCTGCAAAGTACTCTGTCGGCATCGACCTGGGCACGACCAACAGCGTCGTCGCGTTTACGCAGATTGGCAAGTTACCACCGAACTCACCGGAGCCGTCAAGCGCCCCATCGATCTCGCTGTTGCCGATCCCTCAGCTTGTCGGTCCTGGCCAAGTTGAATCGCGATCGTCGCTGCCGTCGTTCCTGTATTTACCCCGTGAAGGCGAAGTCGAATCGCTGAAGACTTCGCTGGTTGGTGATCCGCAAAAAGGCGTCGCCGGTCACTACGCCCGCGCCCAATCGGCCGACAATCCTCAACGTGTCGTCGTGGCAGCCAAGAGCTGGTTGTGTCACGGTCGGGTGGGGCGGACCGACGCGGTCTTGCCGTGGCAGTCGCCACCAGAAGTAACGAAAGTCTCGGCGCTCGATTGCACTCGCCGGTTCCTGGCGCACCTCGCCGCCGCTTGGAACGACGCGCATCCGGACGCTCCGCTAAGCGATCAGCAAGTCGTGTTGACCGTCCCTGCCTCGTTCGACCCCGCCGCTCGCGATTTGACTCGCCAAGCGGCTGTGGAATCGGGTTTGCCCGCCGAATTCCTGTTGCTCGAAGAACCTCAGGCCGCCGTCTACCACTGGCTAGCGACTCACGCAGCCGATTGGCGACAAACGCTCTCGGCCGGCGACGTGATGCTGGTCATCGATGTCGGTGGCGGTACGACCGACCTGACCTTGGTGAACGTGGATGAAACCGACGGTGATCTGTCGCTGAATCGGTTGGCCGTCGGCAACCACTTGCTGCTCGGCGGCGACAACATGGACTTGGCGCTCGCGCATCATGTCGGCACTCGCATGCAAGCCGACGGGCACGATCTGGATCCCTGGCAAAGCGTCTCGTTGTGGCACGCCTGCCGCGATGCGAAAGAGTCGCTGTTGTCGGACGACGGAAACGACGAGCAGACGATTTCCGTACTCGGTCGCGGCAGTTCGCTAATCGGCAATACGATTTCAGCCACCATAACGCGTGACGAAGCACGCTCGTTGATCGTCGACGGTTTCTTTCCGGCTTGCAACAAAGACGATCGACCACAGCGAAACGTCGCTTCGGGTTTTCAAGACATCGGACTGCCGTATGAAGCCGACCCGGCGATCACCAAACAAGTCGCTGCGTTCCTGGCCGATCACGCCGACAAGTCGACGGGACTGACGCATTTGATTTTTAACGGCGGCGTTTTCCGCAGCAAAACGCTCCGCACTCGCATGCACGATGTGCTGGCCGGATGGTCCGATTCGCCACCGGCGGTGCTGGGCGGACTGGACGAACTGGATGCCGCGGTTGCCCTCGGCGCCGCCTACTATGGTTGGTCGAAACAGTCCGGTGGCATCCGCATTCGCGGCGGAACCGCACGATCGTATTACATCGGCATCGAAACCGCCGGGCTGGCGATCCCCGGTGCGCCGCGGCCACTGCGTGCGTTGTGCGTGGCTCCGCAAGGAATGGAAGAAGGCAGCGAGGCAGAAGTCGCCGCATCGCCGGGGCCTAGCCGCGAATCCGGCCAAGACGCAGTAGGCCAGGGCGAAGTAGGCCAGGGCGAAGTTGCGCAGGGCGAGGTCGGCCTGGTTGTCGGGCAACCCGCCCGCTTCCGGTTCTTTTCGTCAACGATGCGATCGACGGACACGGTCGGCAAGACGATCGATCGATGGTCGCCTGATGAACTGGTCGAAGGCCAACCGATCGAGCTGACCCTGACCAGTGAATCGGCTGGCGACGATCCTTTTGTACCGGTGCGGTTCGTCAGCCGGGTGACCGAGCTTGGCATGTTCGAACTGTGGTGCCACTCCACCCGCAGCGACGATCAGTGGAAGATGGAATTTAACATCCGCGAAACCGGGGCCTGAGGTGTCGAACGCAAACGCGGGCTCCGAAGACGCGGCCTTGGAAACGGATCTGCCGTCTCGCTACGTCGTCGGTATCGATCTGGGAACCACCAACTGTGCGATCGCGTTTGTCGACACCAGCGTCGATGAATGGACCGTCGAAACGTTCCGAGTTCCCCAGTGGGTCGACGTCGGGCAAGTCGAGTCTCGCGAAACGTTGCCGTCGTTCCACTACCAATGGACCGCCGCCGAATCCACCGGCGCGACGTTGCCGTGGCAATCAAACGATGACGCGACAAACAACTGCGTGGGCGTGATGGCCCGAGACGCCGGTTCACGTCATCCCGGCCGGCGAATTTCGTCCGCCAAGAGCTGGTTGTCGCACGATGGAGTCGATCGGTCGGCGGATTTCTTGCCGTGGCACGGCGATGCGGATGTGGCTCGGATGTCACCCGTCACAGCATCGTCACGCTATTTAGATCATCTTCGCCATGCCTGGAATCATGCGCACCCGAACGATCCGCTGGAACAACAAGATGTCGTGATCACGTTGCCCGCGTCGTTCGACGAAGTGGCCCGTGAATTGACGATTCGGGCGGCGAAAGAAGCCGGGCTTGGGCGAGTCTACTTGATCGAAGAACCCCAGGCAGCGTTTTATGCCTGGATCGATCGTCACCGCGCCGAATGGACCGAGTCGGTGCGTCCTGGCCAACTGATTCTGGTCTGTGACATCGGCGGCGGAACGACTGACTTGACGCTGATCCGAGTCCAACCGGCGGGCGATCACCAAGACCAAGTCCAGTTTCACCGCGTCGCCGTCGGACGCCACCTGATCCTGGGCGGTGACAACATGGACCTTGCGATCGCCAAACTCGCCGAGGCGAAAATTGCGGAACACGCGGATGCACCGGAGCTGTCACCGGCGCAGTGGGATCGACTGATCCAAGCCTCCCGTGCGGTCAAAGAAACGATGTTGGCGAGCGATCGTCCGGCGTCGTACACGATCCACTTGGCCGCCGAAGGATCCAGCCTGCTGGCGGGCGCCGTGCAAATTGAATTGTCGGCCGAAGAAGTCGACGCAGCGCTCTTGGACGGGTTCTTTCCGGTTGCCAAATTGTCGGATCGCCCCAGCAGCGTGCAGAGCGGTTTTCGCGAGTTCGGTTTGCCCTATGCCGCCGATCCCGGCGTGACTCGGCACTTGGCCGAATTCCTGTCGAACCATCGCCGCAGCGGTTTGGATGATGCCGACGTTGAATCGGCCGACCGTCCCGACTTGGTCCTGTTCAATGGCGGCGTGATGGTCTCGCCAGCCGTCCGCAGCCGCGTGACTGATTCGTTGTCGCGTTGGTTCGCTGCCCCTGGCGAAACCTGGCAGCCGACCGAGCTCTCTTCGCCGCGACTCGACTTGGCCGTCGCCCACGGTGCTGCCTATTACGCAATGGTGCGGCGTGGGCAAGGCGTTCGCATCGCGGCCAACCTGGGCCGCTCGTACTACATGCAAGTCACCGGCGATGACGCGTCGACTGGAAAACCGGCAACCGCAATCTGTCTGATCCCCGGCAACGCCGAAGCCGGACAGCGGTTTCGTGCGGACGAGCATCCGTTGCAGTTACAAGTCGGTACACCGGTGCAGTTTCCGCTGTGGGTCAGCAGTACTCGATTAGCCGACCGCGTCGGAGAACTCGTCGACGTCGAACCCGCCCAAATGTCGCCGCTGCCACCGATCTGCACGGCGCTGGTCCGTGGCCGACGACGCGATGAAGAACAGCTAAGCGTCCTGATCGAATCCGAACTTTCGGAAATCGGTACCGTCGGCATGTACTGTGTCGATGTCGGGCAAGGCAAACGCTGGAAACTCGACTTTGACATCCGCAGCACTCTCGAAACCGATCGGACGTCGCACGAAGGCGCCGGCGAATCGGCCGGCATCGTTGACTCGGACACAGTCATGGCCTGTGCGACTCGAATTGCCCAAACGTTCGGCGAAAACAGCTCGTTGAAACCCAATCGTATCGTCGACGAGTTACAAAAGTTGACTGAAACCGGCCGCAACGCTTGGCCGCCGTCGTTGCTGCGTGAGTTGTGGCAGTTTTTGGTTGACGATCAATCAGGCCGTCGCATGTCGGCTGCGCACGAAGCCCGCTGGATCAATTTGGCTGGGTTCTGCTTGCGTCCCGGCTACGGTGTCGCCGTCGATGATTGGCGAGTCACCCAGACTTGGAAACTTCTGCACGGAAAACTCGCCTTCGCCGCGCCCCAGTCGCGGACAGAATCGTTGATCCTGTGGCGGCGAATTTCCGGCGGACTCACCGCCGCCCAACAACAGCAACTTGCCGCTCCACTGATCGCAAGCCTGCAAGGAAAAACCGGCAAGCTTGAAACTCACGAAGCCGGCGAGATTTGGCGGTTGCTCGGATCACTCGAAAGGCTCTCGGTGGCCGACAAGATCCGTCTCGGGGATATCGCGATCGGAGAACTGCCACGAAAGAAGGCCGAGAAATTGCGTCCGGCACTCCTCTGGGCGATCGGACGCCTAGGCAGTCGCCAGCCGATCTACGGTCCACTCAACACCGCCGTCCCGCCGACAAAAGTTGCCGACTGGATCGAGTCGCTGATCGCGATCGACCTAGACGAACCATCCAGCCCGTTAGCGATCACTCAGCTTGGTCGCAAAACGGGCGACCGCTACCGAGACCTCGATGAACCGGCCCGAACCAAAGCCGCCGACTATCTACAGAAAAAGTCAGCGAACCCGCACTTCATCACGCTGCTAACCGAAGGCGGAAACCTCAATCGCGAAGAAGAAGCCGCCGTCTTCGGCGACTCACTCCCCCTAGGCATCCGCCTAGCCCGGTCCTAACGTCTAGCCGCATTAGCACCCAACCGTAGCGCAGGCTGCCAGCCTGCAATCGCGCGGATCGCCCAGATCGCTAAATCCCCAGATCGCTAAATTCCAAAACCGTCAAGGCTTCGCGTCGCCACCCCGATCCAAGAACCTTTTCGCCTTTTCTCCCAGCGCACGGATCGTTGCATCGGAGCTCTCCGTTGCCGTTTCGGACAACTTATCCGCGTCCATCTTCTTAATCGCTTCCACCGCCTTCTCCGCCCCCGCGCCAACCACAGGCTGGACGTCATCGGCGAATGACTGGAAACGAGCTTCCACACGTTCGGTTGTCGCAACGGCCCGTTCAAGCTTCGGCAACATCAGCAAAACGATCGATGCCGCCAACACCGTCATCACGACTAAGTTCGCAATGCCAACCCACACCAGCCGCCGAATCCCAGCGGCAATGGAATCTTCTAAGGACTCGCTCAAAGCCTATTCCTCAATCCGGTAGATCGCCGAGTCGGTTCGCAGAATCATCGCGTCATCAACGATCGCAGGCGACGCCATGATCTTCCCCTCGACTTCATTGACCGCCACGATGTTCGCTTCGCGGCCCGGCTTCATCACCGTGACTTTTCCGTCGTGCGATCCAAAATAGATCAACCCGCCCACCAACGTAGGCGAGGCCGAATAGTCGCCACCGATGCGTTCTTTCCACTGCATCTCTCCGTCCTCGATGTCAAAACAACTCGCCACACCGTTGTCCGAAACCACGTACAGCAAACCATCATGCAGCAGCGGCGAAGGTCGTGCTGGAATGCCTGATTTGGAAGTCCATTCGACGTGCGAATCGGTCACGTCGCCCGAGCCGTCAACGCGAACCGCCCACAACTGAGGCTTACCGAACCCGGTTGAAAAGAAAACCACGTCGTCGTGGAACACTGGCCGTGGAACGACCGAGAAACCTTTGCCGTGATACAGTCGCCAAATTTCTTTGCCCGTTTCCGACTCGTACGCGACCATCCACTGAGCCCCCATGCAGATCAATTGGTGCCGACCGGCCCCGTCGTTGATCACAATCGGAGTGCAGTAGGACTTGGACGTGTCCGGTGTCGCGTCCGTGAACTCCGGCCGCGGCGTCTCCCAAATCGTCTCGCCCGTCTTCTTGTCCAGCCCGATCACATACTGCCGGTCCATGCCGTCTTGGATCAGCACCAAAACGTTGCCGTCGACAAGTGGTGAACTGCCCGGTCCTACGCCGTGTTCCAGCGGAAACCGTCGCTGCCAAGCGATCTCGCCACTCTTGCGATTCACACAGAACGTGCCGTACGTTCCAAAGTGACAGTAAAGAAAACCGCCGTCGATCACGGGCGTCGGCGACGCGTAACTGTTTAGCGAATGGATCGCGTCCGGCTTTTCGATCGTCGCCAATTCGACCGTCGACAGCACATCGCCGGTCTTCAAGTCCACCGAGATTAGTTTCAGTTCGATGGCTTTGGCGATCGCCAGTTGTTTCATTTTTTTGTCTTCGATGCCCGACTCGCGCATCATCGCCACCCGTTCTTCGTCCGTCGCCGTCCGTTCGACTGCCGACGTCACCCAGATCACGCCATCGGCAATCACGGGCGAAGACCAAGCCCGACCTGGCAGCGGTGTCTTCCAAGTCACATGTTGGCCCTCGCCGAACTCAACCGGAACCGATTGGCCCGCGACGATGCCGTCGCCCGAAGCCCCACGAAACTGAGGCCAAGATCCATCAGCCAGAGCAGTCGCAGATGCCAAAATACAGAGGCCCGTCACAACCACAGCACCGCTGACCCATCGAAAACACAACATCGCAAGAAAATCCAAATTCAAGGCGGGCAAAACAGGGCAACACAACCCCTCGGCCCAATTCTAACCCAACCAAGCATCTCCCGAAGCAATCGAGGCCCAAACCACCGCCAAAATCCACCCAACCGACCCCTGTCAGAAAAAAACAAAAACGAACCCACCGAACCCCGCCCTAAGCCCTGGCGTCCCAAACAAGATCTTGCTAAATTCCCACCAAGCGAGCCAAAAGCCCGCATGCACCCCTAGCTCAATTGGATAGAGCATCGGTCTACGGAACCGAAGGTTAGAGGTTCGAATCCTCTGGGGTGTACTCCTGACATGTCCTGACATTCAACGTCAAACCCTTGCTCCGGCAAGGGTTTACGCGTTTCTGGACCGCAGCTTTTTCCGCAGTCCTCACTGCCAGCTTCTGTCGAGTTGAGACACGGAACGACAGCTTCTCCTGTAACCATACCTGTAACCAAACTCTGGTCCGATGTCGGCGGGCTTGGTAACAACGAGATCGCTCCAGCCTGTTCGCTTAGCGCAAGGTGCGTGTAAAGGTTGGCGGTCAGGCGTGGATCTGAGTGGCGGGCCAGCTTCTGGGCCATTGCGATAGGCACTCCAACACGACTCAAGTTGCTGATGAATGTGTGGCGGTTGGCGTGGAAGTCGGCAAACAGACCATCGGCGTCCTGGTAGGTCAGGAAAGGGGACTGAGACCGTCTCTCCCGCTCGTCGTCATCCTCCTCTGCCTCATCCACCCAGTTGGTTCGTGCAGTAACCAAATCTGTCTTCATCATCTTGGCTGTTTTTCGGAAATATCCGCTGGGTAATATCAAGGGAAAAAGAGGGGACTGGTCGGGCAACTTCTTCTTGGTTTTCAGCCACTCCACGAACATTTCCACCACGATTCCATGCAACGGAATTCGATCCTTCTTACGCCGTTTACTGCTGACGGCATCGACTTTCACCGATGGCGTCGCGGAGGTCAGGTCAAATGATCGTCGCGTCAGCGAAGCTAATTCGCCACGTCGGTAACCAGTCCAAGCAGCCAAAACGTAAAGCATCGCCCGGTCGGGGCCGCTCAGCCCCTCCACGGTTGCTCCCGCGTTGGCAGCCGCCACGAGCCGTGCAAATTCGTCGTCCGTCAAGGCTCGACGATCGTGTCGCCGATCAACGTCAACACTAACACGTTCAATATCGGTCAGCGGGTTGTCCTTTATCCGCTTGCGTTTGACCAGCCAGTTGCCAAAGTACTTCGCCGCATCCATGTAAAAGTTACGGGTTTGAGCGGAAAATCGAGCATGAGAACGCTGTCGCTCATCGAGCCAATCTTCAGCCTTTGAGGCGTCGATATCCGACAAGCGTTTGAACTTGCAACCATCCATCAGCTTGCGGATCCGCTGAGCGGATTGCGAGGCATGCTTGGCAGTATCGCCTTTCGCTTTCAAGTGACGTTCGTAGTCGGCGATGTGTTCTGAAAGAGGCTTTTTTTGGTGTTCCTCGAACGGATCAACCAATCCGGCCTGACGCATTTCGCACTTACGAATATGCTCCGTCAGCAGCGATTGTGCTGCCGACTTATCACGAGCCAGTGGAACTCGATTGATGACGCCATTTTCATCGCGATACTCACCGTACCACTTCTTGCTCTTCGACTCGACGCGTTTAGCACCCGGCGTTGATTTTTTGACACGGCGTCCGTTTTCATCGATGTAGCGGACGACTTGTTGTTTGAAGATGCTAGGCATGGCGATTGTCTGTTCAGGAAGGAAGGTTGAACAACTATTTCAGTTTTCCGCTGTCGGACAAGGACAACCATCTTCGATCCAGTGTTCAATTTCGGCAAGCTTCCAACGTGTCGAACCTCCAATACGCAGAGGACGGACAATCTTGCCTGCAGACAAAAGACGCCATAACGTGCGATCAGAGATCGATAACATTCGTGCAAGCTCCTTGGCTGTGACCAGTTTTGTTCCTTGGGTCGTTGCGTCTGAATCCGGCATGGTGTCAAAGCCTCCTGTGATTGGGATTGTATGAAACACATGTCGGCAACCCGGAAGGTTGCATTTTTGGGCGTACACTTAAGCCGAGAATTCTCGGCTTACTGATTTAGGTGGATTCGGAAGCAGGGGCTTCAGTGACCGTCGAGATCATCTCGGATTTCTCCTTGAACTGAAGGAGCTTCCGTAGCATCGCCCAACTTAAGTGCTGACGGCGGATGCTGCCGTCCTGAAAAGAAACAACAGCGCCATCGCTGTTCTTCCCGCTGAATGCGCATCTGTCTTTGCCGATCGAATAAATCACGGCGACTGGTTTGGTTTGATCTTTCATGAACGATTCCAAGTAGCAGGAGGGAATTGGATTATTCAACGCCGACAGGCTGAAGGGTTGAACACTAAGACCAGCCAGCTATGCGGCTCTGTGTGCATCAGACTTTGTCGTGATCCCGCTGGAGGCAGCTCGCTGGGGTGCTCTTGGAACTCAATACATCACCAGCGCGATCGACTTGGTTCAGCAGCAGTACAACTCTCGGTTGCAGCTGATGGGCTATCTGGCAAGCCGTTACAAGGCGCGTCGCGCGTATCAGCAGACGTATTTGGCGACGTTGCGAGAGCAGTGCGGCGATGATGCGTTTGAGACCGTCATCCCGGATCTTGCTGCCTTTGAGAAAGCCGTGACCGATCGCTCTTTGATTTCAGTTCATTCCCCCTCCTCCCGTGCCAACTCCATCGCACTCCAACTCTTCACCGAAGTCGAATCCCGCGCCAAAAGGCTCTCGCGAGTCCGCAGCACTAACAGCTAGTGAGGCATTCGCTGCTCGTCCACGGCTCGACTCCCCTGCTCCAAACGCGTCGCCATCGCAAAGTGGTCAAAAACGGCTTGCCGGCGCTTTCATGATTCAGCTGAGCCGGATCGAACCAGACCCCGAACAACCTCGAAAGCAAGTGGATTCGCAGCACATCGCGGAGTTAACCGCTTCAATCAAACAGATGGGAGTGTTGCAGCCCATCAGCGTTCGATACGTCGAATCAGCTGCTCGCTACCGAATCATCGCAGGGCAATGCCGCTTCACCGCGTCGAAACAGGCGGGGCTTACTGAAATCCCTGCTTGGGTTCGATCTCCCGAAGAGAACATGATCTTGATGGAACAAGTCATCGAAAACTGGCAGCGTAGCAATCTGAACCCGTTTGAGCTCGCCGACTCACTGGGGATTCTTCGAGACGCCAATGGCTACTCACAGGCGCAACTCGCTGAGTTTACAGGCAAGAGCAAAGGGGAAATTAGCAAGATCCTTAGTTTACTGGAGCTCGACCCAGAAGTTCAGCAACTCGCGCGGAATGAAACAGCAGGAGCTGTCACTCGACGCCATCTTTATGCCATTCGCGACTTCCCCGTTGCACGACAGCTGAAGCTAATGTCCGGCATACAGGACGGGCGTTACACAGCTGAATCGCTGGAGATGCTCGCAGCAAATGACAAGCAAAAGACATCCGATGTCGGCCGAGTCAACAACTGGATGCGGCGTACTTTCAAGACGCGACATGCGACCGTCTCGATTCAGTTCAGAAAACTCGATCCAAGCGATCACGATGTCTTAGCGGTCCTCAGTGAAGTCAAACGGCAAGTAGCGGAGGACGCTGCGATCTAACTGATTAAGCGGTTGATTGGCATCACCAAGCCGCTTGCTGTGATGTTTCCCCGGGAAACCAAAAGATCGCCCAAGCGAATAGTGTTGCCCAACAACCTGGATGCTTTGTCTAGTGAATGTTCCGATGGCTTACGGACCGAATTGCCGATCAGTTACGGACCAAACCGGAGACAGCTTGCGGACAAATCTGCCGTACCAATTTCGAATACTTGGCTTGTCCAAGCGGTTCTTCATTGGAAAACGTTCCACCGCGACGTGTTTGCACTCGGCACATGCGTGTTGCAAGTTTCCCAGCCTCGCCAACCTTGTTGGAAGTTGTCGCGACGATGGAGTCTGCCCAAGCTAGCTGTCCAAGTACAACGGACGCGGCGAACGGGGTGGTACCTTCGTGTGATCCAAGAAGGCGCGATCGTAACAGGGCAAGCGATGCGGCTGATCGAACGCCCTCATTCGCAGTGGACCATCGAAGCGGCCAACGAGATCATGTTCGCCAAGCCACGCTCGGATGGATAGTGAGCTTGCTCGTTGTCCCCCGCTCTCAGCATCTTGGCGCAAAACGTTGTCTAGCCGGGCCCGTCGCGGCGAAGCCGACTCCAGTGCGAAAGAAGCCAAACGGTTGGAAGG
>JBAUHR010000098.1:0-5396 GCA_049680385.1 Rubripirellula sp.
GTCCCCGGACCGTTCCATGTACAGCGGCCGATTGGATTCCAGTTCGTAGTACCTCGCCAGTCGCCCGTCGGAAAGCAGCGACCGCTGAAGCCACTTCATTGCCGGTTCGATCGGCGCGAGGTACTTCGCGTCGCCTGTCAGTTCCGAAATCAGCATCAACGCAAAGAGAGTGGACTGTGTCTCGCTGCTTGTGATCGCGGGCGGTTCAAACTTGCGAGCCCAAGCCGGCTTCATTTCCGACGTGTACTGCTGGGCGTAACCCGGTTGAGGCTCGGGCATCTGGGCCAGCAACAGGAAATCGCCAAGTCGGCGCAGCGATTCCAAGTATCGCGGGTCTTGGTAAACGCGATAAGCTTCGCCCAAGGTTTCGGCGACATCGCGAGCCAAGTTGTCGTTGAGCGTGCTCAGGAACCAATACTCTTTGACACGGTGTTCGCTGCGCCAATCGTATTCGGGATAACTCGCTCTTAGTTTTTTCGGCGGCTCGGTGCCGTTCGTCATCGGCCAAGCTTGTGGGAAACCACCATTGGCAAACTGGGCGTTTAACATTGCGTCGAGCGCAAACATGACCGACTCGTGGATCGCCTCGTTTGCAAATCCAGTTGCCTCGTCAAGCTTCGCCAAGAATCGAATTGCCGATTGGCTCTTGTCGTCATCCAGCGTCGAATAATTTTTGCCGCGGCCTTGCCCATTGCGATAGTCGGCGACCTGAGTACCACGCGGGTCAAAGTCGATCGCACTGGTCCAACCGCCAGACTTCAGTTGTCCATGCCGAAGCGCATCGCCCGCATCAAGTGCTGCCTGTAAATAAAACGAATCACCGGTTGCCCGATAGGCGGCCAAGTAGGCCATTCCAACCGTCGGCGTGCCCGGCGGCTGGACCCAAATTTGATCCTTGGTTGCCGCTCCCTCGCCCGATCGCATCGTTAAATCGAGCGAGTAGTGATAGACATAGCCGCCATGCGAAGCGACCTGTTGGTGAAAGTAGGTCGACGCACGACGCATCACGTCGACCACTTGCCGGCGCTCGACGTCATCCGCGTTTGCGATTGCAGTGATCGATAACCAAAACAGTAACGGTGGAATCGAAATCGTCACCCACAATCGCATTCTTCCAAACATCGATGGCAACCTTATTTTCTGTTATTCAAGCTCGCTTCGCGTCGCTTCCGGAAATCGGCAGAGATCGCGATTGCCTTCTTTCGGTCGGCTTCATCGTAATCCCAAAACTCTTGGACAACGGCTTCGGCCTTGGGATAGTGCGAACCGTCATCGCCAACGTGCTTGCGAAGTGCGGCGAACTGAGTTTTTAGCTCATCGCGGATCGTCGTGTAGGCAGCGTCGTCGTAGACGTTATTGAGTTCCTCGGGGTCTTTGACCATGTCGTAGAGTTCCCACGCCGGCGGCGTTTGTTCGCCGCCCTCGTAGTCGCATCCGTAGAAAAAGATCAACTTGTGCGTCTTCGTTCGAATCGCCATTTCACCAGGGTTGTCGTGGTGCGCCATGTGCATCCAATACCGGTAATACGTCGCGGGTTTCCAATCGGCCGGTTCCTTGCCGGTTTCGCAAATCGAACGAAACGATTGGCCTTGTACCGAGGCTGGAATTTCAGCTCCGGCAAAATCCATCAGCATCGCTGGGAAGTCGACGTTCTCGATGATCGCGTCGCTACGAATTCCAGCCGGGATGGCTTTGGGGTAACGGACAATCAATGGCATTCGCTCGGATGGATCATAGGCCCAGCGTTTGTCCTGGTAATCCTTTTCACCTAACCAGAATCCTTGGTCGCCGGTGTAAACGATCAGCGTGTTGTCAAACAAGTTTTCGGACTTCAAATAGTCGAACAATCGCTTCAAGTTCTCGTCAACGCCTTTGACGCAGCGAAGGTACTTTTTTAGGTAAGCCTGATAGGCCAGGTGTTTGATTTGATCGTCTGACAAATTGGGATCCGTAAAATCCCATTTGAATTCGTTGGGAAATTGCTTTGGCAAATCTTCGGCATACGAGCGACGCAGGTTTCGGCGACCGATCGATGTACCGATGTGCCGCGTCAGTTCGTCGTTGTAACCTCGCGTCGCAATCGATCCCCAGGTCTCAGGTCGTTCCCATAACGACTTGGGTTCGGGGATCTCGACGTCGGCCAAGTAGTCGTCGTAACGAGGGTTGCTTTCGAAATAGTCGTGCGGCGCTTTGTAATGATGCGACATAAAGAACGGCTTGCTGGGGTCGCGTTTGTTCTTTAGCCAATCGAGCGCCGCATCCGTGATCACGTCGGTCGAGTGCGAGCCAGGGTACGCGATGGTGTTCTTGGGCCACGCCTTGTCGCCTTGGATACGAAACTCGGTATCAAAATACTTGCCCTGACCGGGCAGCACTTTGTAGTAGTCGTAGTTTGGTTCTTCCTTCAAATGCCATTTGCCGATCATGGCCGTTTGATAGCCCGCGTTGCGCATTGCGATCGGCAACGTTTGGTCGGGGCCCTTGATTTGACCGTTCAGATCAAAGACTCCGTTGATATGATCGTACTGACCCGTGATGATGCAGGCCCGCGATGGCGTGCAAATCGCATTGGTGCAAAACGCGTTATCAAAACAGATTCCGTCGGCCGCCAAAGTGTCAATGGTCGGTGTCGGATCAAGTTCTTTCAGCAAAGTCGCATAGGCACCAACGGCTTGGGCCGTATGGTCATCCGACATGATGAACAGGATATTGGGGCGGTCCCTATCGGGCGACTGCTGGGCGCGGGCAGTCGACATCGAGGTCAACATCCAAACAACCAAGGGCAACAAAACGATTCGGCAATTCATAGCGGGGCGGAGTTAAGGGGCGATCAGTCTCGAAACACGCACCGATTCTACACCGGACTCTTTGCCAATACAGCGATCGGCCGACAGGGTTGCCCAGATCACGTGCCAGATCACAATTTCAGTGTGACAATTTCAGTGCGACTGGCGAGCCTGGTCGGCGATCAAGAATGCAATCTCCATCGCCTGTTCGTAATTCAATCGCGGGTCCACATTGCTCTCGTATGCTCGCGATAAATCTCCGCTGCTGAGTCCACCTGAACCGCCGATACACTCGGTCACTTGGTTGCCGGTCAATTCCAAGTGAATCCCGCCCACCACGGTCTCGTGTTTGGCATGAATCGCAAACGACTGCCGAACTTCGTCCAAAATCTGATCGAAATGTCTTGTCTTGATGCCCTGGTCAGTCGTGATCGTGTTGCCGTGCATGGGATCCACCGACCACACAACGGGATGCTTTGTGGCGACCACTGTATCGATTAACGCAGGTAAACAGTCGGCAATTTTGCTAGCCCCAAACCGACAGATCAGCGTCATCCGGCCGGCTTCGCGTGACGGGTTCAGTGTGTCCAGGATTTCACCCAGTCCCGCCGGCGTCATGCTTGGTCCGACTTTGATGCCAATCGGATTTCGGATGCCGCGGCAATACTCAATATGAGCTCCATCGATCGCCCGAGTGCGATCACCGATCCAGGGATAGTGCGTGCCCAAGTTGTACCAACCGTCGCCTGTGATCGCCCGCCGCGTGAGTGCTTGCTCGTACGGCAACAACAACGCTTCGTGCGACGTATAAAAATCAACGCGAGACAAGTCGGATTGTGACGCTCCGCCGATCACTCCCAGCAGGTCAAGCGAATCGCTGATGCCACGGACCATCTGATGATACTGAGCTGATCGAGACGACTGTGTCACAAAGTCGAGTTCCCAGTTCTCGGGATGCTTGATGTCGGCAAAGCCACCCTCCGTCAAAGCCCGCAAGTAGTTCAACGTTTGCGCCGATCGATTGAAGGCACCGATTAAGTTGCTTGGTTGGGGGCAACGATCGTCCGCTGTGAAAGGGCTTCGATTGACACAGTCGCCACGGTACGAAGGCAAGCTGACGCCGTCGCGAGTCTCCATGTCGCTGGATCGCGGCTTGGCATACTGGCCCGCAATGCGCCCAACGCGGATCACGGGCTTGCGCATTCCATACACCAGCACCAGGCTCATCTGCAGCAAGACCTTCAACTTCATTTCGATCGGGTCAGCCTGGCAAGCGTCGAAGCTTTCACTGCAATCGCCACCCTGCAATAAGAACGCATCCCCGACCGAGGCCGAAGCCAACTGTGACTTCAGCCGCTCGATCTCCCAGCTCGTGACCAGCGGCGGGCGTGTCGACAGCTCGTCAATCACTCGACCGAGTTCTGCTTGGTCTGCATAGGTCGGTTGCTGAAGCGCCGCTTTGGTCCGCCAAGACGATGGCTGCCACTGACTCATAAAATGATTCCACGCGAAGTGCTTGTGCCAACCAAGCTCAATCTGACTGTCTTAAAAATCGACAACGGTCGGTTTGGTTGCAGGCTAAACCGGCGACATCCCCATTGCTCGGCGCCATGCACTGAGCTGGCCGATATGCAACAGCAAGTGGCCGCCAACATAGAAACAGTTAGCCGCGCCCACGGTTGGAAACTTTGCACGCATCGCTTCGTCAGGCAACGGGGCGGTTAGCAACTCGTCCGGTGCTGACGCCAGTGCCGCCGCAGCAGCCCGATAGCCGCTAAGAAAGCGTTCGACCAGTTCGTCCTTCCCCGGGTAAATTGTGCCATCCGGGTCGTCGGTGCAGGTGGCGTTTTTTGAGAACAGGTCTTGATAGGCGGCGCTTGGCTCGAATGCTGACGCGTCTTGTTTCAGGTCTTTCAAAACCTTAGACGCATAAAGACTGAGGTGGCCGCAAACGAACGCCGGATGGTTCGATACGATGACTTGGCCGCCTGGCCGAGCGAAACGTCCAAAGTCACTCGCAGCGATCCCCGCCAACAGGCGTTCTGCATTTGCCAATCCAAGGTTGGCGGACGCCGCAAACATAGGCCCAATCGTTGACATCACAATTCCTTCGCTTTCAAACAGGTGCTCGGCAGTCAATCAAAGGGGCGGATTGTAGCAACTCGGCGGCCGCCGTCTCCACAGCTCCCCAATAACATCCCGGAACATCCTGACTTTCTTTGCGGCACACCCACGCGACGCAAGCCCGGTCTAAAAAAAGGCAACGTGGCAAGAATTGTCATGCCGAGTTTCGCCCAGAAACAGCGGTTATTCGCACGCCGGGCCACCGGGAGCCTAAAGCAAGCCTTTCAGAAGCAACCGTGTCAAAACCAGCAATTTCGCTCGCCAAAACCGACCCCTCCTGCAACCAAAAAACCAAGTCCGTTTTGTCCTCTAGATCAGAAGCCGAAAGCACGCTAAACTGGTCCCAACGCACCCGTGGCACAATTGGATAGCGCATCGGTCTTCGGAACCGAGGGTTGCAGGTTCGAATCCTGCCGGGTGTACTCTTTTCAATCTGCGAACCAAGGCTGCCACGCCGGTTCGCTCAGAGTGCCCAAGGACGTGGCG
>JBAUHR010000099.1:0-2545 GCA_049680385.1 Rubripirellula sp.
GCGACGTGTTACGAAGTGGATGCGACCAGAAGCATCGGCCCAGCAGAACGTCTGCTGGGCATCGACTGGTCGGGAATCTTTGGACATGACGGCTGGTCGGTGTATGACAAGTTCACCTCCGCAACCCACCAACAGTGCTTCGCGCACCTGCTCCGGCGATGTGATTCGCTGATTGAAAGCGGGACCGGTGGCGCATTGGCGATTCCCCGTGGCGTCAAAGACATGCTGTTGAAGGGCTTTGAGTATCACAACCGATTTCGCCAGGGCGAGATGACAGCTCATGGGATGAAAGTGATGGCGGGACGATTAACCATGCAGATGTCGGGGTTGGTTCGTCACCCCAAAACGCACGTCGCCAATGAACACTTCGCGAAGTTTTTGTTGAAGCACTTGGATGATCTGTCCACGTTCCTACGCCATCCCGGTGCTGATGCGACGAACTGGCGAGGCGAGCAAGCGATCCGTCCGGCGTGAATCGAAAAGTATGGGGTGGCAACCGCACTGAAGTCGGAGCCCTTGCCCAATCACGAATCATGAGTGTGATGCAAACGTGCAAGCAACGACTGGCCGATCCCTTCGACTTCATCCGCCGTCAACTGACCGCGTCAACCCCGCTAGCCCTGCCACTGCCCGTAGTGGCACGGTAAACAAGTAGACTTGTTTTTCAAAGAGTGAAATGCTGACTGAGCTGGCAAATATTTTTCCACTAGCAAAAAACTCTTTTCGGTGCCTGGCATCTAGCTGACTAAGGAAAAGCGTCATAACGTACCTATCCCCGCCGTTTCCCGCTGTAATGACATTTCGGCACACGAAATGTAATGAAGGTGGACTATGCACGCGGCCGCCCAGAAAACGGCCGTCGACTCAGAAACTTGCGCGTATTCCGCGATCCAAGCATCATCAACCGTTCTAGCTGAAGACACTCATGGCTGAGCCCAATTTGAATTCCCACGTTTCGCTTTCTGAAACGACGGAAACCGCCGAACCAAACTTTGACGTTTCGAAATTCGAACGGGAATAGATTGTTCGCCCGCTGCGGATCGAAGATTACGACGCTATCGTCGCGATGGCCGAGAAGTGCTTTGGCGGCATGGAGCCCTGGGGTCGCGATCAAATTGAAAGCCAGCTGAAGCATTTCCCCGAAGGCCAGATTGTTGTCGAATGCGATGGCACCGTTGTAGCCAGCAGTAGCAGCGTGATGTTGGACTATGAAGACGAACTAGAATGGTGCAACTGGAAGAAAATCGCCGACGCTGGTTTCATTCGCAATCACAAACCCAAAGGCGATACGCTTTACGGGATCGAGATCATGGTCGATCCGGCGTTCCGTGGCCTGCGGCTCTCGCGACGGCTTTACGATGCGCGTCGCGAACTTTGCCGCAGTCGCAACATCGAACAAATGATCGTCGGTGGTCGAATCCCCGGCTATCACAAATACGCCGATTCGTTGAAGGCGACCGAGTACGTTGACCGAGTCATCAATAAATCGATCTTCGACCCTGTGTTGAGTGTCCAAATCGCCAACGGATTTACGTTGCAAGGATTGCTGAGCAATTACTTGCCTTCCGATACGGCGAGTTGCGGTTACGCCACGTTCTTGGAATGGCGCAACCTGGACTACACAGCCGAAAGCAAACGTCGCTATCGCCGCACGGTACGTCCCGTCCGCATCGGTGCGGTGCAGTACCAAATGCGTTCAATCAAAGATTTCGACGAGTTCGCCGCACAGGTCCGTTACTTTGCCGACGTCGCAGGCGACTACAAATGCGACTTTGCGTTGTTCCCAGAATTGTTTTCAACCCAGTTGTTGTCGATTATTCCCACGCTGCGCCCCGGCGAAGCCGCCCGCAAGCTGGCTGAATACACTCCAAGAATCCTTGACCTGATGGGTGACTTGGCGGTGAAGTTCGACACCAACATTATTGGTGGTTCACACTTCGTAGTTGAAGACGAACGTCTTTACAATGTTGCATTCCTGTTCCACCGCGACGGTCGTATCGACCGCCAATACAAGCTGCATATCACGCCGAGCGAACAGAGCTGGTGGGGTGTCGAGGGCGGTCCAGCGATGGAGGTCTTCAATACCGATTGCGGCAAAATCGCGATTCAAGTTTGCTACGACAGTGAGTTCCCGGAACTCGGTCGATTGGCGGCGCAACAAGGTGCCGACATCATCTTTGTTCCGTTCAACACCGATACGCGAAGTGGGTATCTGCGGGTGCGCACGTGCGCCGCGGCACGCTGTGTTGAAAATGATGTGTACGTTGCGATCGCGGGCTGCACAGGAAACCTTCCGTTCGTCGAAAACGCGGACATTCACTATGCACAATCCGCCATTTTCACGCCCAACGATGTGTCGTTTCCTCGCGATGGCATCGGAGCCGAAGCGAATGCGAACATCGAAACGATCATCATCCACGACGTTGACTTAGAACTGCTTCGTCGCCACCGCGAACGTGGTAGCGTTACGAACTGGAAAGACCGCCGCACCGATCTGTACGAAGTATCCTATTTGAAAGATTGACCTCGCTGCGAAGACTAGCTA
>JBAUHR010000100.1:0-1880 GCA_049680385.1 Rubripirellula sp.
AGTCAGGGTTTGCAAGCACACCTGACGCCTTCGAGATCAGGCAATTGCCCCAACGGCGAACGCCGAACGTTGCCAAGATTCGCTTGACATCCAGATTATGCCAGTCTAGTATTTCGGTAGTTGGCGAAATACGGAAATACACATGAACGATGCATTCCACGCTTTGAGCGACCCCACGCGACGCGAGATCCTACGGCTCTTGCAAGATGGGGATATGACGGCCGGAGAAATCTGTGACCAATTCGATTTGGCGCGTTCAACGCTGTCGGGCCATTTCACTGTGCTCAAGCACGCAGAGCTAATCGTTGCAGAGAAGTCTGGAACAACGATCACGTACAGCCTCAATACGTCCGTCGTCGAAACGCTACTTGGCAACCTGATGGATCTGCTCGGAACTTCGCCCCAAAAGTCAGGCAAGCAACCACGAAAACGAAAAGGGAAATGACATGAATAGTACATCGGTCCGCACCCGCAAGACGCTTGCGTTTTGGGGGTGCCTCATGTTGATCGCGATGATGTTTGCGCTCACGGCATCCGTGCTTCCTTTTGCTCCGGATCGCATTCCGATCCACTGGAACCTGGCAGGGCAAGCTGACGGCACTTCGCCCTCCTTGCCCGGACTCTTGGCGATTCCAGTTGTCACGATTTGCGTGCTGGTGTTGCTCGTTGCAATTCCTCGATTCGATCCGGCACGTGACAACTACGTGAGTTTCGGAGTCGTTTACTGGCGAATTGCACTCGCGATCATGCTCTTTCTGGCAGGCGTGCATGCGCTGATTTGTGCGTCAGCGGTGGGGAAAGTCGTTGCGATGTCGTTCGCGTTGCCGCTGATGCTGGGTGCTTTGATGTGCGTGATGGGGAATTACCTGGGCAAACTTCGGCCCAATTGGATGATCGGTATCCGCACGCCTTGGACTCTGTCTAGCAAACGATCGTGGGACCGTACGCACCGTGTCGGTGGCTGGCTGTTCATTGCCATGTCATTCGCAGTCGCCAGTTTGGCGTGGCTTTCATCACCGGCTGCCTTGATCACCGTTGGCATTGGGTGCACGCTGTGTTTGATATTTCTTGTCGTGTTTTCGTGGTGGATTTGGCGACAGGATCCCGACAAGATCGCTGCGTCAAACGTAAAGCCATCCAACCTGAGCGATTCGGCGAGCACTTCCGCTCATTGTGATCTCAAGCCATTGTTGATGATTTGCGTCACTGCACTCTTGGCAACGTGCTCCGCTGATTGCCGAGCTGAGTCTCCAACGACATCTTCGTTGAAATTGGCGACCTCTGATGGGAACCTGTTTGGAACAATCGACCTCCCAGCCGTGCAGCGCGTGCCCGTTCCTGTCGTGCTCATCCTGCCAGGTTCTGGTCCCACAGACGCTGATGGAAATTCACCGAGTGTCAAGAATGACTCGTTGAAGTTGCTCGGAAACGGCCTCGCTCAAATGGGAATCGCGGCATGCCGAATTGACAAGCGGGGCGTCGGCAGAAGTCAACCAGCGGGTGTTTCTGAGGCTGACTTGCGTTTCGAGACGTATGTGGTCGATGCAGAACGGTGGATCAATTTCCTGAAGCAGGACAAGCGGTTTTCAGGCGTCCACCTAATTGGACACAGTGAAGGTGCGTTGGTGGGGTTGCTCGCAGCCGCCCAGACGCCGGTAGCGAGCTACACGTCAATCGCGGGTACTGGCCGGAAGGCATCAAACCTATTGAGGGAGCAACTCAAACCCAAATTGCCTGCCGAGAGCATGAAGATCGTGGAAACGAGTTTGCGAAAACTAGAATCAGGAGAGCGGTTCGATGATGTGCCAGCGGAATGGATGATGCTGTTTCGACCAAGCGTTCAACCCTATCTGATTTCTTGGTTTCGTCATGATCCCGTT
>JBAUHR010000101.1:0-1919 GCA_049680385.1 Rubripirellula sp.
ATCGAAACCACAGCCGGTGTGTGACGGCGGATAACCATGAGATTCACACGAAGCACGGCATCGAGTTTTTACAAATGGACACCGCATTGGCCGTGCTCGGTGATCGCGGACGTTCGCCAATCAAGGATCATCCCAATGCGTGAATCAAGTAGACCTCAATCAGCCAAACGGAAGTGATAGACTTATGGAACGTTCAAACATCAAATGCATGACGCATTACGACATTCGCGGCTTTCATTTACTTGGAGACGATGGAATGCCGTTCGTCACGGTCGAGGCCTTGCGCCGTAACGGAAACGAAGATCCGTTGTACATTGACGTCTATGTGGACCTTGACAAAGACGAAAATGAGCGACATCCAACTTTGAGAGAACTCGAAGAATTGAAGCCATACGTTGTGTCGGCGGTAACAGATACACGGCAGCGAGTTGGTGATTTGCCAGTTCGTGTCTACAAGCGATGCGGCAACGGTAAGACCGAACCGATCGCCAACTGGATCGACTAACTGACGTCGGATGGCGAACAAAAAAATGCAGGCGAGTTGCGGGTCGCGCGTTTCCTGATGGTGAGTCAGTTGACCGTTACCGCGTGATTTTCGGCGTTCACTTGTCGCAAGTTTGCTTCCAACGCAACATGGAATCGCAACATCACACACCAATAGTTAAACATGAAAAACACAATCAAATCACTTGCGGTTGCATCGTTCATTGTAGTTTCGCTGTCAACGAACTTGGCGCTTGCCGCCGTTGTCACGTACAGCGAAAGTCTGGACGGCGATTTGGCGCCTTCGCCGTCTGCAAATCCCGATGTTACCGAACCATTGACGGTGTTCAACTTTGACCGCGGTATCAATACGATTTCTGGAACTATGACCTATCGGCGGTTCGCACCCTCCGACCCCTTCGACGTGGATAGTTTTGCGTTCACGATTCCGTCGAACACGAGGTTAGATTTCGTAAGCATCGACACTATTCTGCGCGAGGGTTCACCGTCAGCCGTGGCATGGGCCGTAAATGAGGGACACGAATTCAACAACGGTGCATTGGAGCCAGAGTATCTTGGAGCAATAAGTGCTCCTATCCCAGGAAACAGTGGAGATCGATACACAACCGGCCTGTTTCCACTTGCGGCGGGAGATTACAACTTTTCTTTCAACAACGGCGTTATCGAGCCTGGTTCCAATGCCCGATTCCACGTATTCGACTATACTGCGTCATTTGATGTTGTTGCGGTTCCTGAGCCATCAGTATCGATATTCCTGGTCGCTTGTGCTACCATCTTCCTGTCCCGTCGATCAGCCTTTTCGCGAAAACCGCAGACCAGCTGAGTGGCGAACAATGCGATGAACGGGAGCCGCTATCACGTTGTTTGGTTTGGTGCATGCTTTTCTCTCGCGGCCCCGTTATCGCTGACGTTACGTCACTAAGGTTACGCCCAACAACAAATCCGCTATGCGATTTTCGATTGGCGATCTCATTCTGGTGCCTCCATTCGTGCTCGCTGCCTATCCGGTCGTCTGCACTGCGAGCGGACTCGGTTTGTTAGCTCTGCCTCGAATCTATGACGATCGTGCGCGCTATCGTGAATGGTTCCTTGAGCGCGGTTTCGCCGCTGAGTTCGTCAACGTCGATTTGACCTTGTGCATTTGCGAGATACCAACAGTCTCGGCGATAGTCCTCCTCATTGTGTTTCTCTTCGCGGTTAGGACCCGTGCCTGCGATCTGGCATCCGTTGTATGGCTAGCATCAATTCCCTTTGTTCAGGCAATTGCGATCAGTAGAATCTACGGAAACGGCTTGCAATATCTGGCAACACAATCTTTAACCGGATTGACACTGGCTGCTATCATCGCCGCGTATGTGTTGGCGCGATTGTGGATTCCGATTCCAAGCCCAACAAGAACACGAACTGTGGTGTCC
>JBAUHR010000102.1:0-1977 GCA_049680385.1 Rubripirellula sp.
CGACGACTCACAACATTGGTGTGCAGACCACCGACGCGGCTGGGAATAGCCACAGCGAAACAATGACGATTGCCGTCGATGACGTTGACGAGAACAGCGCGCTAGACATCGTCTTTGATTCCGATACGGCGGCAGAACAGGATGTCAATACCGAGGGTGCGAACGATCAGGTTGACCCAGCGATCGCAGCGTTTGATGATGGCGGATATATCGTTGTCTGGAGTTCCGCTGGTCAAGATTCGGACAGTGTCAGCAGGTTCGGTGTCTATGGGCAACGATTTAATGCCGACGGAACTGCTAACGGCGCGGAATTTCTGGTTACCAGCGAGACGGGAGATACCGAATCTGACGCTGCGGTGACAACATTCTCGGACGGTGGATTCGTCGTTACATGGCAGGACCAGATCACTGGCGTTCGCGCGTTCATAGAGGCAAGGGTATTCAATTCGGATGGCACACCGGCGACAGCAGATTTTGCAGTCAGTCCGGTTATTGCTAACAGTAGCTACGAGCCAACCGTCCAAGCCCTGAACGACAGCGAGTTTGTCGTTCTGTGGTCAAATGAGGGAGGCGGTGCCAACCAAATCGCCGGGCAAATTTATGACCGCACGGGGGCGACGGTCGACGCCCAGTTTGCAATGGGTTCGTTCGGTGGAGGCGTCGGGCTGTATGGCGCTAATACGGAAGTCACTTTACTCGACGACGGTGGCTTTGCGGCCGTTTGGAAAACGAACGACGGATCTTCAACCGGTACACGCTTTGCCGTAAGGAATGCAGACGGCAGCCTTCGCACCGCAGAAACTACGATCGCAGGCGGTGACAACTTCGCCGATATCTCTTCATTGTCCAACGGTGGCTTTGTCGTCACGTACGACAGTGGCGGTGATCTGAGGGCGGCGGTCTACGATGCCAACGGTAGCGTGGATGTTGCCGAATTCACCGTCAACAGTACCTCTTCCGCCTCAAGTTTCCAATCAACCGTCACACGTTCGGACGATGGTTTCGTTGTCGTTTGGCAATCAGATAGCGGTGACGGAGACGGTTCTGCGATTCTTGCTCAACGTTTCGACAGTTCGGGCAACAAGATTGACGGCGAAGTGGTTGTCAACGAAACGACGGCAGGCAACCAAAATTTGCCTGAAGTCGTTGTAACAGCCTCCGGTCAAGTCATCGCGGTTTGGCAAAGCGATAACGTCGATGCGGCCGGAACGGGTATCGTCTCCCGCGTGATCGGTACCGGCGATGCAGGTGTGAACGAGAACGCTGCCAATGGAACGCGTGTCGCCGATGTCATCGGAGTGCTGGACTTGGACTCCGATGATACACACACGTTTGTTTTAACCGACAACGCAGGTGGACGTTTCGCCATCAACGCCACGACGGGTGAGATCACGGTCGCCGATCGTTCGTTGCTCGACTTCGAGGCGAATACCACGCACACGATCACGGTTCAGGCGACAGACGCAGGAAGCAATACCTACAGCGAGTCGCTAACGATCACGGTTGAAGATGGAATTGTGCCGACACAGTCGGTGCCGGGCGCACAGTCAGTTGACGAAGACAATGTTTTGACGTTCAGCAGCGGCAACAGCAATGCGGTGACGGTCTCCGACACGCTGGCCGATACGAACACGGAACTGCAGGTTACATTGTCGGTCAACGATGGCGTGTTGCACCTGAACGCTGCGGCGCTGTCCAATGTGGATTTCGTCACGGGCAGCAACGGCAGCGGTTCGTTTGTGATCAACGGCACCGAGTTTGAATTGAACGCGGCGTTTGAAGGCATGACGTTCACGCCCACCGCGGATTTCAATGGCAGCGTGACGCTGGACATGACAACCGCGATTGCGGCTGACTTGGCCGGTAACTACACGTTAGAAACCGACGCCAGCGATCAAAGTGAAGGCACCTCTTACGACGGAACACTTAACGGCGATGCCGCGATCGTGGACGACAACGGTGTTGGGGGACGTGGCC
>JBAUHR010000103.1:0-16539 GCA_049680385.1 Rubripirellula sp.
TCGTTATCCGCATCGAGCCGAATGGTGGAATTGTCAGAGAGAATCAAATTCGGATCATGCATCGAATAGGTAAAGAGCCAACCCGAAAGCAACGAATGGGGATTGCCATGATGGATCGCACGCAGCGGCGTCATGATGTAGACCTTTCCATTGATTCGTTCGGCCGTCACCTTTTTGCCAGACGCGTTATACCGCCGCCAATACTCACTCCCACCCAACACATCCCCGCTCTGCAGCGGCGGCGTGTACCGACGGTATGGCGAAGTGTTCTCGTGAATGGTCGAGTTCATGGCTAATTTCCCTGCGTTATCTGCATCGTTAGAACATTCGATGAACGGTGATCCCGGCGGGTAGATCGGTTTCGTCGACGGCTACTTCATAATCGTCGCTGGACCGAGCGGGTGAATCAACCGCTTTTCGCTTCACCGTGACCCGCTTTTGCAACAAATGCGCAGGAGCGTTTCCGAGTGCATCGGCATGTTCAAAAACGACAAGTGACTGAGGCGTCATTTGACCGCGACTGGCTGATCGGTCCAACTCGAACATGTTGTGAAGCGACTTCCAGAACAATTCTAGATCATCGGCGCTGAAGCCGGTTTGCTTTGCGAAGAACGGATTGACGAAACCATGGCAGCGGTACATGCCGTAGGGCACGGTGAACTTTCGTCCCATTTCAGTCTCCTTCTTTTCTGCGTCCTTCTCGCTCGTCACTGCGACTCTGGTAAGCGAATGTTCAAGTGAAACAATTGGGCAAATGCTTCTCGAAAAAGTCAATTGGATAGGGCCCCGAACCTGCCCAGCGTTTGCGCCTGTAGATAGAACTGCACCGAACGCACGAACATCGTAAAAAAGCTTGCACATCGTCGATCGAGCCGTTTCGATATTTGCCCTTCGCTCCTTACTTTTGTCTTTTTTCCCCTCGGCCTTCTTGGCGGCATCTGGATCAAGCCCCGCTTTCACATAGCCGTCGTCAATTGTCTCATTTAGGGTCGACTTTTCCTTCACAAATATTTCGAGCCCTTCGTCCTTGGGATGCGACATTGAAATGAAGTTTCGCACTTTGCGTTTTAAACAGACGTCGGTGACAAGCCCGTGACCGGTCTCGGGATCAACACGCGGCAGATTGCCTGCGTCAGGGTCGCCGTTCGGGTTGCCGTCGGTAACATCAAACAAAAAAACGAAGTCGTAACGATGGTCCATGGATCGAATTCCTGATGCAATGAGAGAACTTAAATTTTGAGTCGCCGACTATTCAGCAGGCTTGTCTTTCTTCGTGAAAAAATCTTGTCGCTGGTGGTAGTACCCGATCGCGAACAGCCCTTGATCGACGAGGCCAAAATGCGATGGGAAGGTGTCGATGCGACCGACGACTTCCTGAATTCGTTTTTCGGCAACGACTTTCTTGCCGCCATCGAGCTTGCCGATGTGATGTTGATTCATGCGAATCAAACGCGGGAATACGGACGCCGGAGTCGAAGACGCGGCCCCGAAATAGCGATCCTTGATCGTTGCGTTCAGACCTGGCAACGCATCTTCTTGGGCACGTTCCAAACAGGCGAACAGCCGCCCGAGTTGGTAGGCGCCTTCGGGTCGTTCGACATCTAACATGACTGAAATCTCCTTGGCATGGTTGTGATTCAAAATGGCTTTGATGGTCGCTGCTTTCACGTGACGAATGTCTTGCTCGGCGCGGATGCGGCGGATCACCGCGGCAAGAAGCGACTCTGGGTACGGTGCGCCGGTCAGGACGCTGCGAAGGAGCGATCCGCCAAGAAGCGGTTGTATGTCCTTCGGGTCTCGTGTGGTCTGAGCCAAGATGAAACGCAGAGAGATCCATACTGAGTCATCTTTCCCACCAACGATTTGGAGTCTTTTCTGGTGTTCAAGGACTCGTCCGACAATTTCGACTGCTGTGCCGCTTATCCAAAATCGAACTGAGATTCTCGCCGCATTCGGAGCGAGTCCCAGGACGTGGAATCCGGTTCCAGGCTCGGGAAGAACCGACTCGCCTTGCATCGCATGTTTGAATACGTTGACGATCTCCTCTGCCCTCGATTCGTCTTCTTGCAACTGAAGGTCAACGCCCATTCCGAAAATATCTTCGGAAATTCCACTTGGTTCGTCAGCCCAAAAAACACACGTCGTATCGCCGATCTGCAATCTTCGTCTTCGCGATGGTTCGAGGAGATAGTTTAGCGCATTCGTATATTTGAATGAAGCAATTTTCCCCACCGGCGAATTAAAGCATTTCGATTTTCCGTAACTCGTATAGGCATCATCATTAAACGAAACAAGCGGCGCTGAACGACTTGACACACCCTTTACGACCGGGTGCAAGTCGGCGATCTCTGAAAATTCTCCGGTAATCAAGCATTGTGACTTTTCATTTGCATTTTCTTTGAGAAATTCACTCCATGCTTCGCGCACTGACATTTCGTCGTGGATGTAGTATTGTTTTCCCACAACGCGGAAGACTCCGAACCCACCAATTGTTTCTCGTAATCGATTAGATTGTTGCTCGGTCATCGAGTCTGGGTTCCACTTTTCGTAAAATCGAACAAGAACTGCGTATCCTTCAGAATCGATTTTTCTATTGAACGAGAGATGTAGGTCGCGACTTGCTTCAAACGACAATCTCGCTTTGTAGATTTCGCGTTTTTGTTTTGCCAATTCCTTTGGCAGCCAACCAAGCAAGTATTTTGGCTGATCCCACATGAACATTGGCTTAATTTTCTGACCCGCTCGGGTCCCCAAGTATGGAAGAGATATACGCAAATTGCGTTTAGTCTTCGCGTTGAATTCGCGAATGTCCTCGATACCTTGCAGCGTCCCGTTATCCGACAATACGACGCAGAAACTTATTTGCTGAGTCGCAAAACCGATTTTTGGGATTCGATGCTGCGGATCGGCGGCGATGCGGTCGTAGTAGTCACACAGTCGTTGCAGGATCATGATCGCACCTCGTTGCATCGCAGCGACGGAACATCGATGACGCCGTCGTTCATCGTGCAACGGAAGAACCTTGGTGTCATGTCTGCTTCAAAATCAATGTCGTGCAGTATGAAGCCAAGATCTCGCTCGCCTCGTAGCGATTCGGGCGACGGAGGCGGATCGCCATCATGCCACTCGAAATCCGCGACGAACTCGCGACACCCCAAATACGGATGCTGGAAGCACTGCCCCTTAGACGCCCGGCGTTTAAACATCTCGTAGTGTTTCTGCGGCCCCTCAGTTCCTCGTTTGACTTCGTAGTGGGCCTCAATCAGATACTCGACGTCTTGCAACAACGTTGACGCTCGTTGCTGGCGATCGTCTTCAATGACTTGAGCCAGCATCTCAGTTTTGGTTCCGTCCAAGTAAGACTTTAACGTGCGTTCAGACGGGCCGACGCCACCAAGTTCGTTTCGCCGGACATTGGTGAAGCGGATCGGCTTCAGGACTCGCAGCCGATCGATGACCCAAACGATCTCAGGTTTCCAGTAGATGGCTTCGAGCACGCCACGAGCGGCCGAGGGAGTGATGACGTCATAGCTGACCCGTTCGACCTTCATCTCGGGCCGGGTGAAGCACGCGAAGTCGCCCCAAACGCGAAGGGCAACGCGGTTTTTGTCGATGTTCATTGCCTTTTCTTTCATTTCCGTTGCAAAACTATTGAGCGTGTTCGGTTCACATTATCGCCTTTTGCTCGGCAAAAGTTGCTAAGGACGCTACTTTCGCGGAGTAAACGACTACTGTGTTTGTTTGAATCAAGTTAGCCGATCAGGTCATCCACGGGCAAAACGCCGTCGGCGAGTTGTGGTGTCAGCCCCATGGCTTCGTCGTAAAGGTGAGGTTGGGCGAGCACCCAGCAGTCGTGCATTTTTTCCAGCGCGCCGGCCGCAAGCAGTTGACGCAGCTCGTGATCGCGAACGCTAACCGTGTATCGTTGCAGCCGTCGCCAATCGTCTCGCGTCGGCGGTTCAAATTCATTTCGCAGTTTTTTAATCAACCGTTTCCCCTTGCCCCAAGGTACGACGATGGTTTCCGTCACTTCGGTTATGAAACGATACCGATCCGAGATCTCGCGGAACCGAAATTGCATCGCACGGGGCGAGCGTCCGATCGCCTGCATCACTTCTCGCTTGTCCCAGCCTTCCTGACCGCGTTTGAAATAGTGCAATTGAAAGTACTCTTCGATCGCGGCAGGACTTAACAAGTCGGGGTGTTTGCTAAGAAGTTCTCGGGCGCTATCTGCGGCCTGTCGCAGCATGCCCGGTGGCGGTGCCTGCTCGCTTTCAAAAAAGTAGACCTCTCCGCTTTCCCTGCGTCCCTCGCGGTTGCATCGTCCCGCGGCTTGCGCCAACGAATCCAGGCCGCAGATCGCGCGGTAAACAACAGGGAAATCAACGTCAACGCCGGCTTCGATCAATTGCGTGCTGACCACGCGGCAGCGACGCCCAAGCTTCAAACGCGGGCGAATCTTTTTGTTTAGAACAAACAATCGGTGAGCCGCGCACATGCGAGTGCTCAAGTGAAAGTTCCCCGAATCGGTACGAAGGCCGGCAAAAATTTTCGCGGCGTGCGGACGCGTGTTCACGATGCAAAGTACCTGTTGATCGCTATCCAACCGCCCCACCAATTCTTCGTCAGTCAGTTCACCAGCGCGATGCACATTCACTCGCCGCAACCGATCGTGCAAAGAATTAATATCCGGGATGATGGGTTGGACGTCGTGAAGACCAATCGGAAAATTCTCACGGTGGCCGATTGCGGGCTGCGTTGCCGTGCATAGCACGACCGTGCAGTGATACGACTGGACCAGTTCGCGAATCGCAAGCATGGTTGGTGTCAACAATTCGACGGGCAACGATTGCACTTCGTCCAAGACGATGACGCGACGCGCGATCCGGTGCAGCTTGCGACATCGCGACGTACGACACGCGAACATCGATTCAAACAATTGAACGTTTGTGGTCACAACGATCGGCGCGTCCCAGTTCTCGGTTTGCAATCGCTTGGCCGTCGTCTCGGAAGCGTCATCCGGATTCAGGTTGCTGTGGTGTTCAAGCACGATTTCGCGACCGAACGGATCGAACAGGTCTCGATAAACGGCCGCGTTCTGTTCGATGATGCTGGTGAACGGAATCGCAACGACCACGCCATCCATCTGATTAGCCGCAGCGTGGCGAAGCGCGAATCGAAGCGATGCCAGAGTCTTACCGCCGCCGGTCGGCACGTTTAGCGAATACAGTCCGGGCGTTCGCTCGGCGGCGGCGCGGCACAAGTCACTGACCTCGGCTCGAATCGTGTTGACTGCGGATGGCTTTGATCCGCGGCTTAGTTCACCGAGATGAACTTCCAGATGATCGCTGAGCGTCGCCATCGCAACGCCGGCTTGTTGACGCTCGCTTGCCTGCGACGGCGACATGAACGCTTCGGTGGCTAAGAAATCGGCGTCAACCAGGGCCGAGAACATCATCCGAACAAAAAAGGACACGCGAAAAGCGGCAACGACACTCTTGTCGATCGTTTCGTCGGGTGAGATTTTCGCAAGCACCGGAAATCGCGGCACTTCCATTGCGGCAAGCGTTTGCGAAGCGTCGCACCGCCATGTTTCGTCGATGACCTTGTCCAGCCGACTTTTCAACCCAGATCGGCCTGATCCGACATCCCAGTCCGGCAGCCCCGCGTGGTGTCCGGCAAGGATGTACGCAAACAGCTTGCCGAACTTCGGATCTCGATCACAGATCAGCTTTGCCGCTGCGGTGGAGTGGTCGACTTGGCCGGTGACTTCGCCTACGTGAACGTCGTCTGCCGCGCCGGCTTGGTTCAAATAAGCCTGGAACGATTTGCTGTACTTGCCGATGTCGTGCCAGCGGCCCAACAAGTCTCCCCAAGCGGCCAGCTCGGGATCGATGCGAGTCAAGAAATCTCGGCAGCGATCTGCTACCTGCTGCTCGTGATCGGAAATGGTTTCCCAGAACTTTTGGTTCGTTTCACCTGGCAATGTGTGTGCGTAGATTGTCATCCGGGTGCCCTCTTATTGCTTTACTGATCGTGCCGGCGTATGCCAGTTTCAAGAATGACGATTCTGGTGAACCGTTGTGACAAGTCTGGTCACGTGCAATGTGGAATTCAAAAAATTTGTTGATTCCGAAAGTGCTTGGTGGTCACGTGACTCGGTTTGTGGCTTGGGTGAATATTGGAACTGCTTTGCAGTTCGATCCCGCCAGCGGAGTGGCGGGTCCACGGGGGTTGCCCTAATACTGCACCTGCTTTGTAGTTCGATCCCGCCAGCGGAGGGGCGGGTCCACGAGGGTTGCCCGAATATTGGAACTGCTTTGCAGTTCCGATCCCGCCAGCGGAGTGGCGGGTCCACGAGGGTTGCTCGTCTCCGACAGCTACGCGTTACGGTGTTGGTGCAGCGGCTCTATCCGCCCTTTGGTTTTACGACTGTGATCAGGGTGAGAGTTGCTGGTTGATGATGTTGGCTAGGGCTTGGTCGTCGGTCCAGGCGGTGATTTTTCGGGTTTCCGAGTTGGCGGTTAGGGTTAGCTTTAACCACAGCGTTTCATCCGGCAGGCACGTTCTTACTCGGTCGGCCCATTCGATGATGGTCCAGGCGTTGTCTTCGTCGAATAGTTCTTCCACGCCTAGTTCGATGAACTCGTCGTCGTCGGTGACTCGGTAGGCATCCAGGTGGTGCAGTTTGATTGGCTGGTTGTCGTGGGTGCGGGTGCCTTGGTGTGACTGCAGCAGTGTGAAGGTGGGGCTGGTGACGTTGGCCGTGTCGATGTCGATGGCTCGGGCGATCGCCTGGGTCAACGATGTTTTTCCGGCTCCCAAAGTGCCCACCAAACCGATCGTGACGTTGGCTGGTAAGACGCGTGCCAATCGATTGGCCAGCGTTTGCAGTTCGCCGAGACTTGCGATTTGGAATTCGATCATTCGTTGGTACTTTTGGGTTTCGCGAAGCGCACCAGCATGGCTGGCAAGAAGACGAGGTCGGCGAACAGTGCGCTGCCGATCGTTAGGATACCCATCGCGGCAAAGATGCGGTGGTCTCGCGCATCACTGATCAGCGCGGTCGCAAAACCAACGATCAACACGATCGTTGTCATCACTAGCGCTGTGCCGACACCGATGAAGGCGCGGCGAATGGCGGCGGCTTCGTCACCACCGGACGACGTTTCCTCTTGATACCGAGTCAGAAAATGGATCGTATCGTCGACGGCGATGCCCAAGCAGACGGTGAAGGCGCAGACGCTGACGATTTCCAAGTTCATGCCGACCAACCACAACAGACTGCCCGTCATGGCAAGCGGAAACAGATTCGGCACCATCGAAATCAACCCCAGTCGCAGTGATCGATAGACGACCGACAAGACGCCGAAAATGATCAAGCTTGCCGTGCCCAAGCTGAGTGCCAAGTCGACGACGATCTGATACAGGTTTTTCCAACGCCACACCGCACCGCCGTCAAGGGTGACCTGTAGTTCGGGATGGCGACTTTCAATTTCGGCCAACTGAACTTCGATCCTTTCGAAGACTTCACCGTACGCGGCGATGCCGAGGTCTTGCAGCCGAAACCGGACGGTGGCTATCTGGTCGACGGGGCGATAGTACGCCTGCTTTAGCGGCGGCGGCAACAGTTCAAGCATCGACATGCGGTCCGACGTTTTTCCTTCGCCGGGCAGTGCGGCGATCAAGTTGACAATCGACAGCGGGTTTCCGATCAGCGGTTCACCTTGCAGAACCGCGTTGACCTGATCGGCAACCTGGCCGATTTGCGGATCGCCGGCGGCAACCGATTTCCCCCAGGCAATGCGAACTTCGGCGGTTTCCATGCCACCAAAGTCGCGGTCAATTTGGGCGAGCGCCCGAGTCGCTTCGCTGCCGGCCGACAGATTGCTGGTCAGCCGTTCGTCGGGACGAAGCTGCAATGTGACCAGACTTAAGATCACGGTGGTCGCGATCGCGATCATGCTGAAGCTGCGCGATCGAGCCAGCACGAAGTCAATGATCACGGAAATGCGGCTGAGGTTACGGTCGATCAGATTTTTGCCGTAGCCCGAATGCACTCGCCGGCCCAGCGGTGTTGCACACGCCAGCGGGATCACCGTGATCACGGATACGAACGTCATCAACACGCCGATCACACAGCAGTATCCGAATTCGCGAACCGTTTCATGATGGGCCAGTGCCAACGAACCAAAACCAATCGCCGTGGTCAGCGAGGTTAGCCAGCACGCGAGTCCGACTTCGCGGATCGACCGTTTGGCGGCATCGCCGGCCGACATTCCTTCGGCGCGGTGCCGACGAATTTGCACCATCATGTGTACGCCATCGGTGAACCCGACCATGCACAACAGCACCGGCACGATGACGCTGTTGAACGGGTTGTCGTCAAGGCCCATGAAATGCAACAGCCCCAAAGTCCAAAACACGCCCATCGTTGGCGCTAGCGCGACGATGATGACGCTGGACAAACCACGAAACAGAATGAACGCGATCAACAATGCAATCGAGTAGCCGATCGCTTGGTACTTGCGTTCGTTCGACCGAGTGCTGGCGGCGCGGCTGACCCGGATCGGTACTTCACCGGTCACGGCAAACGACATCGATGCGGCGGGGTACTTTGCCGCGGCTGCCGTGGCGACGTCGCGCAGCCGGTCCGTGGCATCGCTGTCTTGCGTGACGAACAGCCAATCGATCGACACCATCAACAACAATGTCTTGCCGTCGCGCGACATCAACTGGCCGGCCACCAACGGATGCTGCAGCGCCCGTTCGCGAGCGTCTGTGTACCGGGTTGCCGAAGCGTTTCGGCCGGGCAAGATCGGTTCGGGCAGGCCAAAGATGTTCAGCGGCGGCGCGTCGTCCATCCAAAACACGCTGTCGACATGATCCAGCGCCTCGATCGCCGCGACCGCATCACGAATCGCATCAGCACCATCGGGCGTGAAGAAATCGTCGCTATGAGCGACCACGATCACATCGCCGCTGGCCACACGAACCGGATTGACGTTGGATCCCACCGAAGCGGGCAGCGGCGCGGATTCCGATGGAGCCTGGCGGCGGACCGGTTCGACGTTCGGTTCTGGCAAGATCAAACGAGGATCGTAATGGCCAATCGCCATCAACACGGTCCAAGCGACAAGCAACACTGCCGCAATCCAGCGGTGGTCAACGATCCAGTTAGCGATACGAGAGAACAAGGGGGGAGTAGGTGTTAGGGTTTAGGTGTTAGGAAAGAGGAATCGAAGATTGGGCCGATGCCCCCATACGCTGCAATGCTAAGCGGCGTCCTCAAAGATTAGTGTTCGATTAGCGAAGATTAGTGTTCCCCAAAAACGCCTCTCAATAAAGGATGCAATGTGATGCTAAAGCAAGAAGGATACGATCTGATGGGGGCCGCTTTCGAGGTTTATAACGAGCTTGGCTACGGCATGGCGGAAGATGTTTATCAATCGGCGCTGGAGATTGAACTGGGGCTTCGAAAAATTGGGTTTGTTGCTCAGACGGAACTCGACATCTACTTTAAGGGACATCTTCTCAATGCAAAGTACCGACCTGATCTGCTGGTATTTGGTGAAATTGTGGTCGAGTTGAAAGCGATGAAAGAGTTGTGCTCGGATCATGAAGCTCAACTATTCAATTACATGCGAATCGCCCGCAAGCGGGTTGGCTATCTCATCAACTTTGGAAAGAAGGGTGAACTGGAATGAAAACGCTTTGTTGTTGACGATCTTCACGTCCCCAAGAATCGTTCAAAGTAGAATTTTGGAACACTCATCAGCACTAATCGCACACTAATTCAATCCAACTTGAACAAACCGATATGACCACAGCCCCATCTTTCCAGCGTACCGGCGAGCGAATTTTGCGATGCAATTTTTGCGGTGTCCATCATTGGTTTCGCCAGTAGGCTTGTGATTCGATTTCGTCTTTGGTGATTCGTTGGTCTCGGTTCTCGTCGAAGGATCGGAAGGCGAAGATCCGTACGCTGTGCGGTAGTTCGTCTTCGCGAATCGAACGGTCTTGGTTTTTGTCAAAGCGAGCGAAGTAGTCTTCGGCGAACTGTTTTGCTTTTTCGCGCCGCTGAGAATCTTGCGACGCGAGGGCATCTTCTTTTTCAACATTGGTGTCGACCGCTACCGACTTTGCCGGTTCGGGTTGTCTTGGCACGGCGACGGCTACGAAGGTGACCGCCATTTCTTGCCACGTTTGGTCGCCCCACGTCACGTACTCGGACGGGTCAGGGTTGTTCGGGTTATCGTCTGAGTTGTCGAACGTGGCGACAAACGATAAGTCATCGACATCCGACAAATCGATCGGGTCGGCGAGCGCGTAGTTGTGTTGCCAGTTGAAGTCATAGTGGGGAACTTCCAACAGCGTTTGTTTCTTTCCGTCGTTCACGGTCGCGAACTCGAACGATTTGCCTCGCAGGTGCATGTGGGGCATGATCGACAACAGCTTGCCGCTGCGAGGAAAGTACCCGATGTCGCCGGCGACTTGATAGCTGGCATCGCCGGGCGGGATTTCGAACTGCTGTTGGATGCCGCCCAGCGTGACGACTTCATCAGTCACTTCGGATTCGTCCGTGAACACCAAGCCGATGCGAGTGATATCGGTTTCCGGCTTTCCGGTCGGCGTGTAGTGCATTTGAAAGATGATTCGCGAACCGGCTGAAATTCGCTGGGCATAACCATCGGGCAGTTCGCTGCGGCGTTGACCGGGAACGTATGCCGACAGCAAGCCGATGGACCGAAAGTCGCCACCGTCGGGCGGACGAATGAACGCGATCGAATGATGCACGGCCGCTCGGTTGCCCGGCACGACTTCGGCCGCCTTGACCCAGCGATCGGTTTCGAACCCAGGATCGACAACATAGTACTGGTACTCGACCGTTTCGTCCGCCGGAATCTCGAACGGGGTGGCGGACATCGCCAGTTCCAAGTCAGGCTGTTTCGGCAACTGCCATCCGTCCACATACTTGATCGGTTCAGGCAGCTCGCTGGCGTCGCCGTAGGGCATGCCGGCGACTACCCAGTCTCGCAGCAGTCGCTTGTCCGATTCGGGCATCAACCGCGCGTTGGCAATTTCCGCGTGTCCGTCGGCGGCGTGCCAGGGTGGCATGCGGTGATTGTCGATGACTTCGATCGACATGTCGGCCCAACCAACGACTTCGTCAAAATCGTCAAGCGCGAACGGACCGATTTCGCCCTCGCGATGACACTCGGTACAGTGTCGCTGCAGCAGGCTGGCGATCTGGCCACAGTAGGTCACCGGTGCATCGGCGTGTAACTTGTCTTTTGGTTGCGAGGTTTTCGTTGTTTCGCGCGGCAACGCAATCAGGCATCCGACGGGCGTTGTGACCGGGTTAGCGACGGGCTTGCCGGCCACCAGTGCGGCGATCGCGTCGGCCAGGTCATGCCGAGTGGCTTCGGATCGGGCGATGCCGGGTTCGTATTGGTCGTCGATTCGGCCGCGATACCGGACCACGCCGACTCGATCCACCACGATGACTTCGGGAGTACGGCTTGCGCCCGCAGAAACCGCCACAGACCGGTCGTAGTCTTTGGTGATCGGGAAAGTTAGCGAGTGATCGGCGGCGTACTGTTTCAGTTCGTCCATCGAGTCTTGCACGTTGCTGTTGATCCCGATGAAGCGAACTCCATCGGATTCGAACCGGTCCGCCATCGCTTGCAATCGTGGCCCGTACAGCCGGGCCAGCGGGCATTCGGTCCCCAGGAAACACAGCACCGTGAAGTCGGCGTCGGCGTTGACCGAATAGGTAACGACGTCACCCGTCACACTGGGCAGCGTGAACGGAGGCACGTTTATCGGATACGACGGGTTCGGATCGTTTGCCCATCCCGTTTGCGACCCCGTGGAAATGGTCAACAGCATCAAGCCAAGGCATCCGAGCGTTCGATACATGTTCATTTGCGGTGAGACGTAAGACGTTGAATTGCTAGTCGCATAAAAGCACAACAATAGAGCTTTCTGATATCCACGAAGTGTACCGTGAACAACCATTCATTACGGTGGGTCATAACCGCCGGGGTTCCAGGGGTGGCAACGCATGATCCGGCGTGTACCGCGATAGATTCCTCGAATGACGCCGTATTTGCGAATCGACTCGATCGTGTATTGGCTGCAGGTGGGCGAAAACCGACAGTTCGGCCCCAACATCGGGCTGATCGCCATCTGGTAGAACCGAATCGGACCGATGAAGACAGCGGCGAGTCCTCGTTTGATCATCGCTGAATGCTCGCGTGTAAAATTTGCCGACCTTCGCCGCCAACACGATGCTGGCGCAGTTATCGTATGTTAGCCGAGGCTGGGCGAACGGGTCACCGTCCCACGCTCGGGTAACGGTCAATTACAATCGACGCGAGACCCCACTGGCGATCGGGTTCTTTTTGAATGGTCCTTTTCAACGAGGACTTGAGCCTGAGCGAGCGGAGGATTCCAGCACTGAACCCTCTCCTCGCTGACGCTCGACTCTCCCGAACGGAGAATGAAGTAAACGACGTAAAACCGCACGACTCTCCCCGAGGGAGAGTGAAAAAACGAATTTGTTTCCGTGCGATTTCCTTAGCACTCTCGCCTTGAACCTCCCTCCTGAATCCTCCTCCCCCTGGAACCTTCGATGAAGATGATGAGACTTCCACTCGGCCGATCGATCGCGACCTTGGTCGCATGTTTCGTCTTGGCTGGCCCTACGTTTTTTGAAACTCCGGCGACTGCCGAGACCGCTGGCGGGTTCACGCCGATTTTTGATGGCGAAACCTTGAACGGCTGGAGCGCTCGCCCGCACTTCAATCCGAACGACTTCGCGGCTTTGTCAGACGACGATCGGGCTGCGAAGCTTGACCAGTGGATGGGCGAAGCGAAACAGCACTGGTCGGTCGAAGACGGCGAACTGGTTAACGACGGCAAAGGCCCGTACTTGACCACGACGAAGGACTACGGCGATTACGAACTGAGACTGGAATACAAGACGGTTCCAACGGCCGACAGCGGGATCTATTTGAAGGGAACACCGCAGGTCCAGATCTGGGACTACACCGACCCGACGAAGTTCAAGCTCGGCGCCGATCTTGGCAGCGGCGGGCTTTGGAACAACAGCGAAGGTGCGGCAGGCAAGAACCCGTTCGTTTTGGCCGACGCGCCGCTGGGCAATTGGAACCAAGTTCGCATCGTCCAAGTCGGCGCGCGGACGACGGTCCACTTGAATGACCTGTTGGTGGTCGATCACGCGATCATGGAAAATTACTGGGACCGCTCGGCACCGCTGATGAAGTCGGGACCGATCCAACTGCAGACGCACGGCGGCGAGATTCGCTGGCGAAAGTTGGCGGTCAAAGAACTGTCACCCGAGGAAGCCAATGCGGCGCTTCAAAACCATCACTCGCAAGCCTTCAAGTCGCTGTTCAACGGCAACGACTTGACCGGATGGCAAGGTGCGACGGACCACTACGAAGTCGTCAACAACGCGATCGTGTGCAAGCAAGGTTCGGGCGGATTGCTGTTGACCGATGACGAGTACGCCAACTTTATCGCACGCGTCGAGTTCCGCTTGCCACCGGGCGGCAACAATGGCTTGGCGATCCGGTCGGGCGGCGAAGGCGACGCAGCCTACGCGGCGATGACCGAGCTGCAGGTTCTCGATTCTGAACACCCCAAGTACGCCAGTCTGGATACTCGCCAATACCACGGCAGTGCTTACGGGATGGCGGCGGCGACTCGCGGTTACCTGCGTCCAACAGGCGAGTGGAATTTTCAAGAAGTCACGGTGGACGGTTCGAAAATCAAGGTCGAACTGAACGGCAACGTGATTTTGGACACGGACCTGTCCGAGGCAAAGGACTTTTTGGCTGGCAAGAAGCATCCTGGGCTGACGCGAACGAGCGGCTACTTTGGGTTCGCCGGGCACAATGATCCGGTCGAGTTCCGCAAGGTGTCGATCAAACGATTGCCAGAAACAGCGGCAAAATAGCGTTCCGACGGCGCTCGCTGATGATTGCTAGACATGGCTGCGGAATCGTTTCGGGTTCCGTGGCTTTGTTTTCGTGTCCTGGTCAGGCCGACGGGATCGTGGATACTTAGCGAATCCCAATCGCGGTTTGCTGATTGAATCAGCCGCACCGCGCTAGCGGCGGTTTCGTCACCCACGAACCGGGGCTAGCACCCAAGCGGCTAGTCATAGCCCGCACCAACCCGATTCAATTCGGCAAACAGAACGCTGCCCCCCTGCCTTCCTGATACCAGATCCATGGCCACCGACATATCCAAGCTCCGCAACATCGGCATCATCGCACACATCGATGCTGGCAAGACCACCGTTACTGAACGGATGCTGTTTTTAAGCGGAGCCAAACACCGGGTCGGCCGAGTCGACCACGGCACGACGGACACGGACGACGATCCCGAAGAACAAGAGCGTGGCATCACGATCTTTTCGGCGTGCGTGAAATATCGCTGGCAAGAATACAACATCAACTTGCTCGACACGCCCGGTCACGTTGACTTCACCGCCGAAGTCGAACGCTGCTTGCGCGTCCTTGACGGCGCGGTGACCGTTTTTTCGGCTCGCGAAGGCGTCGAAGCCCAAAGCGAAACGGTGTGGCGACAAGCCGACCGTTATGAAGTCCCGCGGATCGTGTTCATCAACAAAATGGACCGCGAAGGCGCCAATTTCGAAGCGGTCCTCAACGACATCCAGCCGCGTCTGGGCGGCAACCCAGTCGCGATCGAATTGCCCGTCGGTCAAGGGCCGCCGCACGTGTCGGATCCGTTCCGCGGCGTGATCGACTTGATCGACATGAAGATGCTGGAATTCGATCCGGAAACCGATGGCAAACAAATCAACGAAACCGAAGTGCCTGCCGAACTTCGCGACGACGCGCTGCTGTGGCGTGAACAGATGCTCGACGCTGTCTATGACCTCAGCGAAGAAGCGGCCAACTTGGCACTTGAAGACAAAGAAGTTCCTCGCGACCTGATCATCGCTGCGCTTCGCGACGGCGTCATCTCGCGCAAGATCCAAGTCGTCCTCTGCGGATCGGCGCTTCACGGCATGGGCATCCAGCCGTTGATGACGGCTGTTGGCAACTTCCTTCCCAGTCCGCTGGACCGACCACCGGTCGAAGGAGTCGATCCCAAGAACCGCGACAAGGTCCTGATCCGCAAACCGGATGCGAAAGAACCGTTCTGTGGATTGGTCTTCAAAATCTTGCCTGCGAAGACCGGCGACAATTATTGGATCCGCGTCTACAGCGGTGAACTGACACAGAACTCTCGCGTGCAATGCCCCAATCGCGACAAGAAAGAAAACATCGCCCAAATTTGGCAGATCCACGCCTCGAAGAAAGATCGTGACGGCCAAGTCGAAGTCGTTTCGGCCGGCGATATCGCATGCGTGATTGGGCCTCGCTTTGCAATCACAGGCGACACCGTTTGTGACTCACAGAAAGCCATCGAATTACCAAGCATCAAGTTTGCCGAGACTGTGATCTCGATGGCGATCGAACCCGAGAGCACGTCCGACAAAAAGAAGCTCGAAGAAACACTCGACATGATCCGCCGCCAGGACCCAACCTTCCGCGCGGTCGAAAACGAAGAATCGGGCCAGACGTTAATCAGCGGCATGGGCGAACTGCACCTCGAAGTGATCCAGCACCGCTTGACCCGCGACTTTGGGCTGAACGTCAAGTTTTACAAGCCACGCGTCAATTACCGAGAAACGATCGGCGGCAGTGCTGACGTTGTCGGCATCTGCAACCGACAAATGGGCGGCACGCAAATGTTTGCTCGATTAAGCGTCAAGGTTTCGCCGCTTGAGGACACAGCGGCTCCGGTGCAAGTGTTTGATCGACTGCCACCCGACACACCGCTTGCCAACAACGTCCGTCAAGCGGCCATGGACGAAATTCGCGAACGGGCCGCCGGCGGTGGTTTGTTAGCGGGGTTCCCGTTGTCGGGTGTCCGAATCGAAGTCTATGCAGTCGAAGCTGCGGAAGAAGGATCGGACGAAATTGCGTTCCGAATTGCCGCCGGTGACGCGTTCGACAAGGGACTCGAAAAAGCGGGTCCGGTGTTGCTGGAACCGGTGATGC
The DNA here is from genome assembly GCA_049680385.1 of Rubripirellula sp. Lineage (GTDB taxonomy): Bacteria > Planctomycetota > Planctomycetia > Pirellulales > Pirellulaceae > Rubripirellula. The sequence continues at coordinate 16,107 of JBAUHR010000103.1, forward strand.
GTGTGGAAGTGACGACCCCAGACGAATACATGGGCGAATTGGTCGGCGACCTTCAACAGCGCCGGGCCATCATCGCGTTGACCGAAACGCGAGGTCAGATGACGGTCATCACGGCGCACGCACCGCTGAAGGAAATGTTCGGCTACAGCGGCGCCGTCCGCAGCCTTAGCCAAGGACGAGCCGGCAGCAGCATGGAACCGCTGAATTACCAACCGGCCCCGAAAGCGGACGCTGACGCGTTCTTGATGTAAGAATTTGAGTTCAATCTAATCGTTTGACCGTTAGCCGCAGGCGTACGTATTTCCAATCGCGTACGCCTGCGGCTGACGGTTAAACAACAAGGTCGTGCAGAAGACGCCTCAGCCTCCAACCCAAACGGGCCACCCTGAGTGGACCCGCGACTCCGTTCGCTGGGTGTACTCCGATTCTTGTC
>JBAUHR010000104.1:0-1921 GCA_049680385.1 Rubripirellula sp.
GCAAGACAAACCTCTCCGCTCAGCGACTCTATGTTCCCAACTTCGATCTCGAAGACATGAAGGAACTGCGAGTCACCGTTGTGCCTCGTGAGGTTGAATACCTGCCGCTCGATCGAGCATCGAACAAGTACCACGCAACCATCGACGTCGCGGTCCAAAAGAAGTTCAGCAAGGGCGATGCCAAAGAGATCGACCCACTGGTGTTCTTTGTCGAAGAATTGGCCGATTACTTTCGGCTCAAACGACTCAATTCGTTCGTGGCAGCCCGCTGCGTCAAGGTGGAGAACTCAGTTCTATACTCTTCTGAGCATTGGACGCAGTTCAATCAATTCACGAGCCTGCTGACGTTGACGTTTGAGCTGGCGAAATGATGCACATCAGGGCTCGTGTGCGATTCACACCGGGCCAACTGAAAAAGAAGGTTAACCAAGCGACCTTCAAAAGCATGAATCATGCGGCCGGCACCATCCGGATGACCGCCAAACGATCCATCCGCAAACGCAAAAAACCATCCAACCCAGGATCGCCACCAAGTTCGCCGACCGGAATGCTGCGTCGCGTGCTCCGCTACGAAGTGGACCGCGAACGCGAACAAGCCGTCATCGGTCCGGTCAACGAAATCGCTGGCCGGTTGTGGAACCTGCACGAATTCGGTGGCGTTGTTACCAAGCGACGCAAACTGAAGCGTCATCGGTTCCGCGTTGGCGAACACGGGCCGATCCGTGCGAAACAGCCCGGCAAGTTCGCCCGCATCAAGTTGGTGACGGTCGCGCAAGCCAACCGAGCCACACGACTGATTGAAGAAGAGAACGAACGCCGCGGTGCGACCAAGCCACGCCGATATCCCGCTCGCCCGTTCATGAAACCAGCCCTCATCGCCAACCAAGGTCGCCTGCCAAAGTTCTGGCGTGACTCGGTGAAATAGTCTCTCGACCCATGATGGAATCGAAACATGTCAGCAGAAGTGAAACTCGGTCTCGATGCCGTCCTGACCATCGACGGGGCCGAGATCAAAAACGTCAAGGACTTGACGGTCAATCTCGAAAAAGCCGAAGCCGACGCATCGACTCGTGACAACAACGGCTGGCGAGCGACAGTCGGGACACTGAAAGACGCTTCCATCGAATTCACTGTGCTTAATAAGAACGGCGACACGGCTTTCGGGATGCTGCAGGGACTGTGGAGCAGCGGAACGCCGACGGACGTTGGCATTTCAGATGCTGGTGGTTCGCTGACGCTGACGTGTGAGGTCATGAACTTCAATGTCAATCAAAACCTCGAAGAAGTGGTGTCGGCCGACGTAACCTTGAAACCAACCCAATCTTCGTCCGGCAGCGGCATGAACGTTGGTGGCGGAACGCCCTAAGTAATCCTCGAAACGGAACTCCATGCAGAAATTCATTGATCGTCGCGGGCGCGTGTGGATCGTCGATATCGACAACACCACGCTTCGCCGCGTGAAGGCACTCACCGACGTGCGATTGCTCGACGCAATCGACGGCGACTTGGTCACTCGGTTGTCCAGCGACCCGTTGTTGCTAGGCGATGTGCTGTTCGCGATTTGCAAACCGCAAGCCGACCAACAAGACGTCGACGACGAGTCGTTCGCCGAGGGATTGGCCGGCGACTCGATCGACGAAGCTTGCAAAGCATTGGTCGATGGGTTGGTCGCGTACTTCCCGGAGTCCCGCCGCCGTCTTCTGCGGAAGGCGGCCGACAAACAGAAGATGATCGAGACGCGGGGACTGGCGGCGATCGAGAAACGGCTGGACGATCCGAACTTGGTGGACCGGGTTGTGGAGGACCTGGAACGCAAGCTCGCGGTGCCGACATCGAGCGACTCATCATTCGACTCGCCGGCATCATTGGAGTCGACCCAGGACCACTGACGCTTCGGCAACTCGTTCAGATGGCCGAAGCG
>JBAUHR010000105.1:0-6081 GCA_049680385.1 Rubripirellula sp.
CGCGAGGCGAGATCGACCGCATCATCATGATGGCTTGGGAGGACCGCACGAGCTTTGACGCGATCAGCACCCAGTTCGGTCTTTCACCCGGAGACGTCATCAAGCTGATGCGATCGGAAATGACTGCGAACTCGTTCAAAATGTGGCGAAAGCGAACGCAAGGCCGCACGACCAAGCACGAAGCCAAATTCGCAGAAACCGATGCTGGCGATGAGCAACGTCGGTTCCGAGCCAAGTCGCAGCGTGGCTAGTGCGATGGCCAAGATCAAACGCGTCCGCACCAAACCGTGTACCCGCTGCGAAGAAACCTGCGACGTTCTCTACCGCGTTCGCATCGACGAAGACGGCCAGTGGATATTCGTCTGCCCCGCGTGCCTCGAAAAGGTCAAACCGGGCAACCCTCACTACCAATACGGCGGCACGTGGAAGAGCAAGAAGCGTCACTGAGAGGTGTCAGGATGCCTCGCCACATTCAAGCAGAAACTGATTCAAGAACGTTCGCATGAATGCCTCGCGGTCTTCCGCCATAAGCCGGCCCGCGTCGGTGTTCATCAGCGACTTCAGCTTAAACAGCTTTTCGTGAAAATGCCCTACACCTGTCTTTGCGTCGCCGGCGTCGGCCAAATGGAACGGCTGGTCAAACGCAGCACCGTACTCGATCGTCCGCACGATCGCGAAGCGCCGAAAGAACCTGCTTCGCCGTCAGTGTCAGCGTGATCCCGCGGGCGTAACTGTTGTTGGCGACTTCGTATCGCGAAGACTCGGGATCTTCAAAGCGCTCGACTTTCGAGTGGGCGATCAACACGACCACCATGCCTCGCGATCGCAACACGTTGAGCAAGTCCAATACCTCACGCCACAACGACAATGCGTGCATGTAGCCACGGGCGTACCCGCCATCGACCTTTTCGATCGACTCGACGCCGTATTGCTGGCACAACTTGTCCCAGACGAGACGTTCGAGCCAATCGAGCGAGTCGATCACAACAACCACGCCCCGGAACGGACAGTTAACGGACTCCGCTAACTCGGAATAGACCATCGCCATCGTCTTAACGCCTTGTTGCGACAGTTCATCTCGAAGACGCTCGCACACATCCCATACTTGCTTTCGGCCTGATTCGCGGAGTCGAGTCTTCCGGCCAAGCCGTTTGAAGTCGCGGTACGCCGGCCAGTCGGTCAAGTTCCATCCGTCAACAACGTCGTTCCACTCGTCCAATAAGAACTGGCGCGATAGTGAAACCTCCTCGTCGTCCGCCACGATCGTCTGAATCAGTTCCAGCAACTCGGCGTCTCCCACCGCATTGACCGGTCCGGACTCGGCAGCCCAAAATTGCTTCGCGATCTCACCCAGCGATGCCACGACAAGCGTCGGTGGATCATTGGGATCCGGCAAGCTAACGCCTAAACGATCTGCCGGGACCAGCAACTTAACTTTCTGCCTCAACGACTTTGCCAACTCTTCCGAGAACGTCGTCAAAAGCACATGACCCTGATTCGACTTCATTGCCGCTGCGGCGCGGTGGATGGCGACAATCGTCTTTCCAGTTCCGGCACTGCCTGACACGCGAGCCGGCCCGTTAAAGCTTCGATCGACAAACCCGCGCTGGGCGGGATGGAGAAAGACGATCCATTTTTCCCAAGGAGCATCCAACGCCGCCGCCAGTTCGTCGGCATTGTCCAAGACCCGAAATCGAGCCAGCGCATCGGGATGGCTGAAAGGATCTGCGTTCTCGGCGGCTATGGTTCTCGGCTCTGGCCGACCACCGGTTGCCAGCACCAACAGTGCTTCGGCTGCCTCACTCGGCAAACGTTCCGCAATCGAAAGAAGCACGTCCTCGTTGGCCGCCAAACAATCATCGACCCATGGCTCGGGAACTCCGTAGGTCAATAAGTCCTCGCGAACGATACCGGCCAAGCACGGCGTCGCTGGTTGCGGCGTCGGCTCGACATAGCTCGGCACTTCAATTTCACGAATGGTTTCGCGAATTTCGACGAGCTGCGCCGCACCAGTGCGAGGATGCGTTTCAAGCTTTCGCTTTTCCGCCCATTGGTACGCCTTGTCGTGATGGTCGACGAAGCACAGCAGCAAGCTCGCGTCCGTCTTGTGAACGATCACGCGAATATCGCGCCCTGCCCGCACCGACCAAAAGTGTTTGTCTTTGCTTCGTTCGATGCGGTGAAATTGCAGACCCGGATTGGCCGGGTTCATTTGCAAGTCGAACGCAGTCGTCTTGACCGCCTTCTGTTCGTCGCCGGTTAATCGAGCCAGACTGTCGGTGAACGTGTCAGAAATTCGGAATTGCATTATTGCTCCTCGGCCTCAGAAGCGTTGTCATCTGACACACTGCCGACAGTCGGGATGAATCCGTATCGCCCATCGTCGGACTTGGTGAAGTGAATTATATTGACCGTTTCCGATAGGTCACTGGGGGGATCATCGTTCTCGAAGACAATGACCTGCCGATCGATCGATCCATTCGCCAATTGATTGTAAAAGTTGGCTTTAACGTCAAGCGAGAACTCCTGTTCGGTTTCATCAGGCTCGCGGTAGACGACAAGTGGAGAATCGAGGAAGACAAACGAAGCCGTTGGCAAGTTTCGATCAACACAGTAATTATTCAATGCGAGTGAGAATGCCGCATGAGTGATCGCACGGATTCCCTTGCCGTCGACTCTCCGATTGCGGTCGCCAATGACGATGTCTTGGCTGCTTTCACTGAACGCGACACGCCCTCGACCAGGGAGTTGCCACGCATCCAACAAACGTTCGACTTCCAAGCAGAACGGCGCGGCCAAGTCACTAGAAATCTTAGTGACGATCGCTTCGCCGCTAGTCTCCGCAGCCAAAGTCGCGTTGGCTTCGGACTCAATTACTTCGAGTTGCGACAGTCGATCGTAAAGACCAATCAGTTCATCAACACTTGCCTGCTGCTTGAGCAGTTCCTGATATTGCTGAAGCGTACCCGCAACCCTTGGTTGATATTCACCCCGCAGTTGCTGTGTCACCTGTGTCAACGATACTTCGAGCAACGTACGTTGAGACTCAAGGTCATCGCTTTCCTGTCTCGTATCGCGGATGGTGCTTGCTAGATCTCTTTGAAGCTGAATGACCTTGGTTGATTCGGCTGCTGCCGCGGCAGAAACTTCCTCCGGCGACACGGCACCCTCTTGATGCTCTTCGCTGTGATGCTCCGCGGTTGCCCCACACACAGGACAGCGTTCTTCATTCAGCTCACTGAGTCGGTTCCCGACCTCGTTGATGGATTCGAGCCGCCGGAGATCCGATTCGTACTGCTCGGCAAGCAGGGAAAAACGAACCAAAAGCTGCTCAGCAACTTCCTGACGAGACTCGATCCGCTGCAATTCCGTCCAGGTTTGAAGGCGTTCCTTCTCCATGCCTGCTAGGTCTTGCTTCTGTGCTTCAAGAAAACCCGACAATTCATTGATCGTTCCAGCCAAACGCTCTCTCTGCTCACGAAGTTCATCGGCAGTACCGGGACGATTAAACTGGTCAATCTGCACCTGAAGTTCAGACTTGATCTTCTCCAACACTTGGCCCTTTCCGCGGTTCTCAGCGCGGCTGACCTTCTCCTCTTTCTGTTCGACGACCGAGGAATCGTCGACGCCCATTAGAAGAAGCCGGAAGATGCTCTGGCAAACAGAGCGGTCTTGATAGGTGCCGAACCAAATTGGCGTATCGCTACGAATGATTTGCTCTTCGCTGATGATCGTCAGGTGTGATAGGTCGCGAAATCTGACGCTTCGCGTCTTCCCTTTCCCGTTGACCGTCACCGTCTTATTCCGCAACCCACAAAGCTCGAGGAGCATCGCTGAGATGTTGTCGTCGCGATCATTCGAGTGCGTGGTTCTAAGAACCTGCTCGTCTTCGCCTTCCGTCACGGTTACCGCGAAGGAAGAATGGCGTCGCGGAAAGGTCCATGACGCGGCTGACACCCATGGTTCGGTTGACCGCTTCGATGCCGTTGATCCACAACCGGGCGGCTTCGTTGTTCTCTTTGGCTTCGTCTTTTTCTTCTTTCCCTTTCAGATCTGATTCTTCGGATTCGTCGGCTGGCTTTTCTCGATAGCAGTGATGGGCTTCGTCGTTGATGACCATGATGTTCCGCATGCCCATCAATTCGGGCATGACGCGTTTGATCATTTGGCCTTCGGTTTCGGTCGTGTTCAGTTCTGGCCCGCGACCTTGAAGCAGCGCCCGACCGCCGGATGATAGGTCCAGTGTGTTGCGAAGTTTGAAGCCGTGGTAATTCGTGATAATGATGCGAGCTTGCTCGAGGTCCGGCAGCATGTCGCCGGGGACGAGTTCGCGGGACTTGTAGTAGCTATCGGGATCGTTGGGTTGCAGGACTCGCAAGCGATCTTTGATCGTCAGGCCAGGTGCGATGACCAGGAAGCCGCGAGTGAATCGGCTGCTTGTTTTTCGTCGGACCCAGTTGATGGTTTGCCAGGCGATCAGCATCGCCATGACGGTCGTCTTGCCGGCACCGGTGGCCAATTTGCACGCTAATCGAGACAGGCCGGGGTTGGCCGCTTCGTTGGCGGAATAGAGTGCGTCGAGATAACGGTTGGCAGCTTTGTTGTCGAGCGTCGGTGCGACTTCGGTCAACCAGATCGCAACTTCGGCGGCTTCGACTTGGCAGAAGAATGGCCGAATGCTGCTGAAGTGATTGCCTCGCCAATGTTGCAGCAACCTCGCCGTTTCAGGGGTGACTTTCCAGTTGGCGGGATTGTCGATCTGTCGCCATTTGTCGATCTCGCGACGAAGTTCGTTGATGACCGGGTTGGGATCGTATTGCTGAGCCTGAGTCGACAGGCCTTCTTCGTCCGCGAAGACAATTTCGCTTTGGACTTCGGTAGCCGATCCTTTTTTGCCGCGTCGCTTCTTGGGCTTGGGAATCGGTGTGATGAACGAAGCGATGCGTCGAGATTTGGAAACTTCCTGCGTCGGTTGGCCGGACTCGTCCAACTCCCAGTGCTTGCCGGGGTATTCGTAGGGCGAATTGAGAATCGGTTCTTCAAAAAACTTGGACACGCTCGCCCCCGGCAAATCCATAACTTGACCAAAAACTGCCAAGAGCATACCGTGACACTTAACGGGCCACAATCACACCAGCCGTTCGCGCCGCGGACGCCGCCCAACTCTTTCGGGATGATCCAATGAATTTTGGTCAACGCGTCCGTGAACTTCGGCAATCGCATTCGTTGACGCAACTCGATCTGGCAAACCGACTGAATGTCAGCATGTCCTACATCAGTAAGGTTGAACGCGGACATCTGCAGTCAGGCGACTATCCGTCGGAGAAGTTTATCCACAAACTCGCCGACGAATTGTCCGCAGATGAGGACGAACTATTGATGTTGGCCGACAAAGTGCCGCCGTCGATTCGTCGCAAGATTCGACAGCATCCTCGCTTGTTCCACGCTCTTGCCAAATTGGATGATGAGAATCTAGATCGGCTGTCCAAACGCGTTGCCAGGAAGGTGAAGTAGTCGCCTTTCTAGGCCATCCAGTAACCCCGGCGAAACCAGCATTGTTCCTGAAATTTTCGATTGTTCTTCTTAGCGTCCTCTTCGTCGCCGCCGGTGTGAATCACTTCGTGTCGCCGGACGTGTACTTGAAGATCATGCCGGCGTATTTGCCTTGGCCGTTGGCGTTGGTTTACGTGTCGGGGTTCTTTGAAGTGGTCGGTGGTGTGGGCGTTGCGGTACCGAAGTTGCGGCGGGCGGCGGGGTGGGGATTGATCGCGTTGTTGGTGGCGGTGTTTCCGGCGAACGTGGAGATGGTTTTGCACGCGGATCGGTTTCCGGAGATTCCGTTTTGGGCGTTTGTGGCTCGGTTGCCGCTGCAGGGCGTGTTGATCGCTTGGGTTTGGTGGGCGGCGGTGAAGCGGGTGGGGGCGACGGATGAGTGAGCTCATTCAGGTGTTGGCGATGACGACGATCGCGGGGGCGGCGATGCCGGTCGGTGGCGTGCTCGCGATGTTTGAGCGGATTTCGCCGCAGTGGATCGAGGACGAGTTCCGGCACAGCGTGATCGCGTTCGGCGGCGGCGTGTTG
>JBAUHR010000106.1:0-4232 GCA_049680385.1 Rubripirellula sp.
CACCTATGCCGGGAACGAACGACAACCGGCGGCGGTCATTCACCGCGAAGTTTCGTTCGACAACGTGATCGACCGCAGCGAAACGGTGACCTCGTCGATCATTGCGGACACGTCCGAGTCACCGACCCAAACGACGAGCCTTGATTCGATTCCCATCGTTCGTCGAGAAGTTCCCAACTCGATCGAATTGGCCAACGCCGAAGAACGATTTCAATCGATCTTTGGTGACCGTATCCGCGCGGCGAGAGATCGAATGGCAAAGGACAAATTGGCGGCGGACATTTTGAAAGCGTCGGCAACGATGCAGGCTGATCTGGCCGGCACCTATGTGATGCAAACGGCGGCGATGGAGCTTGCCCAATTGGCGGGATCGGTCGACACGTTGTTGTCGGCGGTCGATGCACGTGTCGCCACGTTTGAAGTCGACGCCTACAAGACCAACACGGACGCCCTTTTGAGTCTCGCCAAGTCATCGTCACAAATGGATTCGGCATCCGTCGATGGATCCACGTTTTTACAACGGGCGGTCTATGTTGTTTGGCACGCGGTTGAGAATGACGACTACGACACCGCCCGAATCTTGGTACGTAGCGCGGATCGGATGATCGATGTTTCGCGAAACAACCGGTTGCCGAAAATGCTGGGGCGTTTGGGTGTTGTGCTGGGCGAAGCCGAACGCCAGTATGCCAACGCCAAAGATCAATTGGCCGCCTATCGCGACAATCCCGATGATGGCGAGGCGGCGGCGACGTTTGGGCGATACCTGTGCTTCATCAAGGGCGACTGGGATCGTGGATTGCCGTTACTGGTGGGTGGCGGCCCCGAACCACTTCGCCGTGCCTCAAGGATCGACTTGAAGGGATTTAAAACGAATGAAGACGAAGTTGCCATCGCTGACTCGTGGTGGGAATTGGCATCGCAAGCCAGGCCGGGAGTCTATCGACAGGGTGCCCTCGATCGTGCCGCCTATTGGTACCGAAATGTGTTCGAAAAGATGCCCGACTCGTTGGACAAGATTCACGTGAAGGCGCGACTGGCAGACCTGAAACAAGTGGAGCTTTCCAGCCCGCTTGCGATAACGGCCCAACTGGCCAAGCAAAGCGGCGTTGATCTAAGTATCAAGTTGTCCGATGTTGCATTCTCCGGTCGCAAGGGGGGCCTGTTGACGGCCAGCAATACCGAAATAGAGGACATCAACAACTGAGCGAGCGTCCACACGAGATCCCAAACGCTTCACACACTCAACAGCGATCAGTTTCTCAAATCAAAACAAGTCAGCCGTTCTCCATCGCGAACAAATAGGTGTTTTCCAGCCAGCGCGGGTGGAGCAAAACAGGGCTCTGTCATGATCGGCGCGGCAGTGAAAGCGAGCACATTGGCCTCGGTTGCTGTTGGGATGACAGACGCGAGATGACCTCGCTCGCCAACCAAAACCAATGATCCGTTGACGACCAGACCCTGGCCTCGACGAAGTAGCGAGTGATATTTCCAGTTTAGCTTTCCTGTCGCAAGGTCCACGCTGCGAAGTTCCGCGCCACCCTGCCCCGCAGATGTGAATGCGATTACATCCGAACCGACCGGCATCAACGTGTTGTACTGGCAATCGATGACACGACGATCTCGCCACAGTTCTTGTTGCGTTCGATCGGGGTTGATTTGCAAACAAACCGCCCCTGGGCCTGGGCCTGTTACGATCAACACTTTATTGTCCGACACCAACGGTGTCACAGCGTTGAACGACATCGGGGCTCGCGAATAATGAGAAACCGACCAATCGGCCAAGCCCGTTTCCGGGTCAAGTGAGGTTAGACCCAGATGGGTCATCACGAACACGAACGATTGACCGTGGATGGTCGCAGCGACGGGTGCGCAATAGCCTGCGGGGGCGTCGCCGGATTGCCAAATGTCGGCTCCATCATTGCGGTCCATCGCCAGAATGCCTACGCCGTGATCTTCCGCTCCAACATCGAATATGACGCGGTCGCCGATCACCATTGGCGATGCACCGACGGGAAAGATTCCGTCTTTCATTTCGTATTCCTTGTGCAGAACTCGCGACCAAATGATCGCACCGGAGTCAAGCGACAAGCAAAAAAATTGACCCTGTCCGCCAACCGCGAAGACTCGGTCGCCATCAATCACCGGTGTGCTGTAAGGGCCGTTACTGTATTCGACGTCGCAAACAAACGTGGTCGGATACCGGAATTGCCATATCGTTTCACCACTTTCTGTGTCGACGCACTGGACGATCTCCTCGTCGTCGATACGGTGATTGAACACCAATCGGTTTCCGGCAACGACGGGCGATCCATAGCCCGTACCGATACTTAGGCTCCAGCGTTGTTTGGGACCGTCCGGTCCCCAAGCCAGATTCACCGCTTGAGTTGCCGCGACGGAGTTTCGGCTGGGCCCGTACAGTTGAGGCCAATCGTTGGTGGCAACGTTCGACGACTGGGAACGGAGTGACGATTCGACTTGAATTGCCGTCTGGTATTGGCGAATCGTTCTCTGATCCGCCACATCCGCCGACGCCGGTTCGGACAGGGGAAGCTCAAGCGGATCGGGCTGGGGTGGTCGAGAACACCCAACATGAACCAGTAACATGATCAAAAACACAGCACCGCAAGCGTGCCGGCGGTACCGTTGACGATGATGCAACATAAGATGGGACAGTCAGAACAGCAAACCAGAGATGAATTTCGCGAACATAGTGTTTAGTGACTGCCTGTGACATCTCTGATGCACTCGCGCCGCCAAAACTTCATTGAAACGACACCATGGATTCTTATCCCGATCCGACACCCGATGCAGATTCCGATTCGGACTTCCCCCTTACCGGCCGTGTTGCCTCCGTCGACTACGGGACGGTGCGCATGTTAGGAAAAAAGGGTCAGGGTGTGCCGGGATGGAAAACCGGTTTTGGATAGAGAATAAAAGTTTCTTACGAAGAACGATTAGCCATCGACTTCGGCCTCCGGCGGAGGTGCGGTGAAGGTCGCGACACTGTGCTGAGCGTCCGCAGAGGAGGAAGCGTAGGCCAGCTATTGAGCTCCGAAATCCTCAACTTCCGTGTGCCGATCTTGTCCTGGCATGGGGAAGGCAACATCAACATGCTCGCGAAACGGCTTGGTAGTCGGTATCTTGATGGAACATGGTCTGACGATAGTTGCCACGATTGAGCACATGGTAGATCTGGCCAGAGAAATCGGCGTGGGACCGACGCGGAATTCGGATTCCTCCTTCAGTATGGGGAAACGAATCCGTAGGCTACCGAAGCCAAACCGGCCAGTTAACCAAAATGGCTCCTGAACCTTATTCCTTTCCGGGCGCAGGCCTACCCGCCCTCATGAACTCAGGTCCGCGACGAACGCGGACAATGGCTTCCAATGAGCTTGCCTAACGAGGTGATTGCGACAATAGGCACATTAGCCGCAACGAAGTAGATCGCGGAAGTTGCAACTACTGGAACGGCGTCCCATCTCTCCGCCGCGTCGGCAATCATTGAGGCCGGAACCCGGTTCACCAAGACTTCTGTTAGGTATGGCGCATAGCCGAATGCAATACCACCAATTACCGCCGTAGCCAGTTGCTGGATTGTTGATGCATTCCTGATAATGAGTTGAGTGACCACGAGTGATCCAACGCCACCAGCGACAAATATCATGGTTTGTATCGCGTGACCAGATACTGGCTGCATGCTCCATACTGCCAGAACGCTTGAGCGACCAACAAGCGTTGCCAGTCCCACAGCAGAAGCAAGCCACGCCGCGAGGGCGTACAGCGTTATCGAGAAACCAAGGCCAAGCAGGCTTGGGGTCGACCGTGTCGAAGTGTCAATTGTCGCCGATTCGTATGGATTGATCGTTTGCATCAAGAATAGCGGCTCACTTTGGACAAGCAACATACGGATAACGAATAGTGTTTTATCGCGTCGTCGCGAATGCGATGGCCGATAAAACATGTTGAACGGAGCCGTGTAGCTGACGCGGCTTACTGCTTGGATATTGTATTGAGTCAGCTTAGCCGTTGCCACGGTTTCAGGGACTCGTGGAAGGCGGGCTCCACGCCCGGTGGGTCGATCGGAGCAGGACGTGTGCAACGAGGTCGTGCGGTTTTAATTCACCCTCCTTTTCAAGTAGGCCTGAGCTTAAGGGTGGTTGGCACGAATGGCACAGTCATTTGTGATTGGCTTTGCGTCGGCGCAGAAGACGCCTATCTGCAAGCCAGCAGTT
>JBAUHR010000107.1:0-4147 GCA_049680385.1 Rubripirellula sp.
GTACGTTGCAGATGCTCGCTCAAGTTCACTCCGCGAGACGATTGTTCCTGACGCCGTTGCAATGCTTTTTGACTCATTCCGCTGCGGTAATCCCTCGCCGTTGGCGTCGGGAAGAATCCCTTTTTCATCTTGGCGACGATTGCCACTAGACCGCAACTGTTGCCCGCCCCGTTGTATCCGTTCTTTGGCGGTGACAGACTGGTTGGCGTAGGCCAAAATGAAAACCCTGTCCCTGATATGCGGGGCACCAACGGCGGCAGCCGGTATGCAATGCCACTCTGCATCGTACCCGAGCGAGGCCAACGTTCCGAGAACGTCTCCCAGCCCTCGAGTAAGCAACGCTGCGACGTTTTCCAAGACAACGATTTTTGGTGCCATCTCGCTAACGATACGGGCGACTTCGTAGAACAATCCGCTTCGCTCGCCTTCAAGTCCAGCACCCTTTCCGGCGTAGCTGATGTCTTGGCACGGGAATCCTCCGGCGATAACGTCGACTCGTTCTGTGTCCGGTTGCGGCCAAGTGCAAACGTCGTCCCATCGTCTGATGGTAGGCCAGTGTTTTGCGAGGACTTTTTGTGCATAAGGGTTTATCTCTACTTGCCATTTGCAAACCAAACCGGCTCGCTCGAATCCTAGATCAATGCCACCGATTCCGGCGAACAGTGATCCGAATGTCAGTGGTTTGGTCATAGGCTCACTAGTTATCGAATTGTCAAAATTACGGTGTTTCCAAGCTGCACTGGCTTTATGTGCTAGCGAGCATCACCCGCCGATAATCGCGTAGGTGACTTCATGCCACTGCTGTCGAGTGCGTGATTCGCCAGCGTTGATTGATCGGTCAATCTCCCCTGCGATCTGATACGCGAGGTCTCCGCACCACGAATCGCACCGTTCGCTTGTTTCGTCGCGTCGGATCTGATTCCCCAATCGAGTCAATAGCGACTGATCCGCTCGTGATAGGTTCTCGGTCTTGATCATGTCGTTCAGGATCGATAGGCACCGGCGGCGTTCGATCATCGTTGATTGGTTCATTTGATTCTTCCTTGAGTGGTGATGTAGGACGTGCATTTTTGACAGCGTCAATGTAGCTCTTGCTGTCTAAACCTCTTGCCGTATGCCCCAAGAATTTCCACGCTTCACCACCGCGCCGATCAACTTCGGTTGCCCCAGTTCTTCGCATGTGTTGCATGGCTCGATTTCGGACATTGGCGTCAACGCCAGCGATCTTTCTGCACTTCTCAAACCAGTGGTAAATCTGCCGAATGGCTCCGTGCCACCGGAAAACAACGCTCGGGTTCTCGACTCCCATTTGTGTCAACTGCGATTGAATCAAACGCAGGTCGGCTAACAGGGGTTCGCTTAGTTGGATGACGTGAGTTTTCTTCGTTTTGTTTTGCGTCAGTGCGGCGCGGCCACCGACAACCGTATCCATATCGAAAGCGAGAATGTCACGCCGCCGGATTCCTGTTTCGTAAGCGAACTGCCAGAGTGTTGACAGATAAAGAGAGCGATCGATTCCGCTCCGAAACTTTCCTTCAACTGTTTTCGCAGCACCAATCACTTTCTTAAGTTCTTCTGGATACCACGCCTCTGGATTCTTTTGAGCAACCTTGATCGATCGAAGTTTCTCTGCGTCGAATGGCTCGCCTGAAAATTTCCAGAGCGTGACGATTCCAACCTTGCCGTTCTGTCTCGACTGGTCAGACAATCGTCCGGCGTCACGCTCTGCCTTCATCCAGCCGTTGATCACTTTCGGCTTGAAGTCTCGTGTCGTTGCTGGCCGTCCAAGGTGACGGTCGAGCCGCCTCGCTGTGCATCGCAATGTGGCCACGTACGCCGGCGATAGTTCGTTATCACGGTCGTAGTCAGTAATCAGTTTTGTTAGCGTTCGTTCGGGTCGTTTCTTCTTGATTTTCTTCGTCATGGTGTTTCCCCTGTTTGCTTTTTCGTTTTCTAAACACAATCGCTTCTTGCGTTAACTTTTTTTGCTCCTGTTTCGCACCCGCACACCCGAGCACGTATGACAGACGTGCTCGGGATAGGCAGAGCAATTCGCTAGGCGATGCCGATGCTGGCATGCACATCCAGCGAACGTATCCCGCGTTTGCCAAACTCTTTGAAGAATCCGCTGGCGTAGTCGGCCTCGCCGTCACCGTCAAAGTCGTTGGCCTGGACCATCAGGAATCCGTTAACCGATTGGGACGTGTCGATCATTAAGACGCTTCCCTCCTGTCTGAAATTCCAGTCGCCGTGAGTGGTGACTTTCACCGATCCATCGGTTTGCCGAACTGCTGTTCCGGCTGGCAGATCGTCGGCAACATAAAAATCGTTTACGCCATCACCATCAAAGTCGACATCGATGGTCATCACTTGCTCGGCTTCAAACGCTTCGAACGCCTGCAGGAATGAGTTCGCCTGTGGATCCAGGTTTGCGTCCAGCCCGTTGTAGATAACACCCGTTTGAATGCCATTGATCTCGAAACCTAATCCGCTGCCGAACGCAGCGTCATAAGTGTGTGCCTGGACGCCAAGATCACGATTCGGGTTGATGTAAGCATTGACGCCATCAGCCGGATTCTGATCAGCGTCGGTGGTCATCAATTGGTCGACGACCTCGCCGTTCAGAAATGTGGTTCGGATCGCCACACCAGCCGGTAGGTTGTCACCGATGACGATCGGCGAGGCTCCGTCAGCAGTCGTGATCACGGTGACAAGCACTTGCGACACGTCAGCCGGTGGACGTGCACCTGGTTGCAGGTCGCCGAGTGTGTCGACGGTCAGGTCGCCTGCCATCATCTTTCGATCTTCCAATCGATTGATGTTCAGGCTGCGGCGTTTTCTGGCTTTCGTTTGCATGGTTAACTTCCTTGGTTGTGGCCATCACGGCCGGTTCAAAATGGTGATCGCCGAACGCCGGCGACCAATCCCTTAGTTGGCTTCGGCACGCATGATCGCGGCCAGTTGTTGGGCAACTTCGTTACGGCGACCGTTCATCGCACCGTCGTTGTTGGGGTTGCGGGGCGGTGACCACGATCGCTTCAACTCGACCTGGGCAGCTTTCGGTGGACCGATTGCCAGATCAGCAGACATCCGGGCATAGAACGACCGAGGTATCCGTACCTGGTCGGCAGCCGAATCAAAGTCCGCTTGCTCGATCCGAGTGGCGTGATCGCGACAGCAGGTCAAGAACTTGCCCATCCGGTTTCGCGTCTCGCACTTCGTCACACCGCCCAGAGAGACTTGCCACCAAGCTTCGCTGAAACGCGTCACAGCCAGCACGGCGGCCCGAGCGATGAGTTGTCGGTCGTTAGGCTTCGTTGGGCGAAGTTCCTTTGACGCTGCGATAGCGAGCGGCAGGGCCTGTTCAAAAGCCAAATTCATCCGGTCGGACTTTTCGGATTTCGATTGCGGTGGATTCCGACCGGACTTTCTATTTGTTCTATCAGTACTATCAGTCCTATTAGGTGGCGCAACTGCGCCGGGGGTGGCGCAACTGCGCCGGGGGTGGCGCAACTGCGCTACCCCCGGGTCAGTTACGGGCGTGGTCAATTTCATGGATTCAGGCCGGACCAATCTGGCAACCGCGGACCACGAAATGGTCCGCTCGGAACTGATCTGCTGGCCCACGTTTCCGAACCGTTCTTCCGATGTCATCAGACCCAATCGCTGTGCATCAGCCAGCGATCGTTTGACAGTCGATCGATCACAGTTCAGACGATCGGCAATCACCCTTACACGGGCTGTCGTCGTGACTCCGTCGCTAAAAGAATCGCCAGCCAACAGTTCCAACGTCTTTACAAAACGCGAGTGCGAACGCGGCCCAAGGCCAGTCATTTGACGAGTCAGTGATCGCACGATCGCGCGTCGTTCCGTTTCGGTTTGAACAGCCCAAGCGAATAGCGTTGGCTCGCTCATCTTCAACTCCTTTTAAAAATTCCATTCGGCGGCTGGGAATCGAACCCAGTCCTACGCATGTGTGAATGCGTCGTGCACCAATGCACCTCCGCCGTCTCTCAAACGCCGTCTCTTAATCTCAAACTTTCGCCCGCTTGAATGAGTGCGTACCGGTAGCGGACGCTTGTCAAAAACGGGGCAAAATCAGGACTGACCGAAGTTCGTGCAAACTTCTGTCAGTCCGCCGAAGGGC
>JBAUHR010000108.1:0-26153 GCA_049680385.1 Rubripirellula sp.
CCTTGACATAAAAGGGGCCGACGGGAAACGAAGGTCTCGCGTCACGGCCGGCCATCAACACCATGCGTCCCTTGCCCGCCATCAAATCAACCGCCATGTCAAAATCAGGTTCGCGGCGAGTCTCCCAAAACACGTTAACGCCTTTCGGAGCCGCTTTCTTGACCGCATCGGCGAGCGATTCGGACTGGTAGTTGATCGCAATGTCTGCGCCCAACTTTTTGACTGCTGCACATTTTTCGTCGCTGCCCGCCGTGGCAATCACGGTTGCGCCGGCCGAGCGAGCCATCTGCACGACCATCGAACCGACACCACCGCTGCCACCAATGACCAAGATCGTTTCACCGCCCTGCAAATCAGCTTCACGAAACAACCCCAAGTGAGCCGTCACACCGACTAACGCGCACGCGGCGGCATCCACAAACGAGACCGAATCGGCCAGCGGAAAACACCAGTCTTGTGAGATCACAATTTTTTCAGCGAACGTACCTTGGCGGCCAAGCAATCCTTGATTGGTACACCAAACTCGATCACCCACAGCGGCATGGTGAACGCCTTCGCCGATCGCTTCGACCACACCAGCGGCATCGCAACCTGGAATGAATGGCTTGGGCAAATCAAATGCCACCACTCCGCTGCGGACGTAAGTATCGATCGGATTGACCGACACCGCATGAACGCGAATCAAGACTTCACCACGACCAGGTTTCGGTTCGTCAAGATCGCCAAACCGGATCACATCGGCAGGCCCTGTCGTTTCAATGTAAGCAGCTTTCATAGCAAACCTCGAGATAAAAATTGTTTAGCGATTGTTCGCTGTCGTACGTTCGGCCTCGCGAGACCACGAAACCGACCAGGACTTGTTCGGAAAGATCTCCGGCATTCGAGAACTCAAAATCACCTTACCGCTTGCGGGAAGCTCGGACGCCGTAGCGGCCGGGGAGCGATATACGAAAAACCCTCTCCGGCCGCTTGCGGCGTCCGACTCTCCCGAAGGGAGAGTGAAATTCCGCACCCCTTCGAGGTTAGGTCAGACGCGGCCGACGCACCAGTCACCGCACGTTCACGATCGCGTCTCGTTCGCTGCCCTAATAGCTGTAGTCCGCACCGTCTCGACTCAACTGGCAACTGGTTTCCATCGCATCGAGTTTTTGCGTCATCGTCTCGAAAAGTTCCGCATGCGAATGCGAAAGATCCTCGGTTTCGTAGGGATCGCTGCTTAGATCGTACAGTCGCATCTGGCCGTTCTTTTTGGCTTCGCGCATCAGCTTGAAGTTGCCACTGATGATTGACTTCCCATCAACTCCATCGTGCAACCGGCGGAAACCAAAAAACATGTCCTTGTCCCGCTGGTTCACATCACCGCGAATGATCGGCATCAGATCGACACCGTCGATCGGTCGCTGATGAGAACCCGAGAATGTGTAGTCGACCAATTTCGCGACCGTCGGAAAATAGTCAATCGTCGAACAACGCACATCGGTGGCCGAGCCTGCTTTGATAACGCCCGGCCACTCGGCACACGCAGGAACCAGAACGCCACCTTCGTACATATGGTGCTTATGTCCTTTGAAGGGACCAGCCGATGCGACGCCTTTGTTTGCCAGTTTGTCGCCCGGTCCGTTGTCGCTGCAAAAGAAAACGAGCGTTTCTTTTTCTATCGCCAGTTCACGCAGCTTGTCACGCAATCGGCCGATCTGTTCGTCCATCGCTGTGATGCATCCGTAGTAGTTTTGACGCAGCTTGCCGAATTTCGCGTACGGCTTCTTGTACTCTTCACCGGCCACCACGGGTTCATGCGGCGTATGAAACCAAACCGTTGCAAAGAACCGTTGGTCTTTGTTCTTTTCCACGAACGGGATCACGCGATCCATGATCACGCGGCTGTCGTCGCCGCTTAGGTTTTCCTTGGCTTCTTGCCCGTTGTGCATGTAGGGGAACCCACCCTTCCATGGCTCGCCCGGCTTATTGGACCTGCTTTCCCAGCCTTCGGGCGTCACACAAGGATCCCAGGTCGGAACGGCGCTCGTGGTTGCAAAGACTTCATCGAATCCATGATGTGATGGCGGCGAGTAGTGGCCGCGCGTGCTGATCTCCTCGGGCTTGACCCAGCCAACGTGCCACTTGCCAAAGAACCCCGTCTCGTACTTTTGCTTCTTCAGCATTTCAGCCAACGTGATCTCACCGACGCGCAATCCAGATGTGTGCGCGGCGAGAATGCCGAATCGAAACGGAAACCGACCGGTCAGACAGCTACCACGAGTCGGCGAGCACAGTGGCGCGGCGGCATAAAACCGATCAAACCGAACTCCGTTTCCGGCCATCGCGTCCAGGTTTGGCGTGATGATGTCTTTGTTGCCATTGAAACCGACGTCACCCCAGCCCTGGTCGTCACTCATCACCAAAATGATGTTCGGCCCACTCGCAGTCCCTTCGGCGGCAACCAACGTGTCGCCCAATCCAATCGACAAACAGGCCACTGCAAGCACGTAAAGAAATCTCTTCGACACAACGTTGAACTTTCAATAGGTTTCGAAAAATGATGGCTCTGAAAATCTCGGCCGCGTTACCAACAACCGCACTATCGTAACCAACTGGGCACCGAATCGTTCACTCGCCAATCGTCGACCCGTTGGTCCAATTTATCGCCTGTCCACTGATCCTTGCCCGCAGGCAGAACGTCGGTTTTGGGCAACCACTTTTTGTGCTCGGCGATGATTGCGGCAAAGTCAGGATTGCCGGCTAGATTCGTGTGCTCGCCCGGATCGTTCCGGTGGTCGTACAGTTCTTCGGTTCCGTCGCGATAACGAATGTAACGCCAGTCGTTGCTGCGGATCGCGTGATTGCCGTAATACCAGGTGCTCAGCACCGGCCGGTCTCGCTTTGCGTCGGGTTCAATGAGCTGCGGCAGCAAACTTTCGCCATCAAGTTTGGACGCAGTCGGCAAATCACAAAGTTCCACAAGCGTCGGGTAAACATCCAACAGGCTAACGGCTTGATCGCAACGAGAATCGGGCGTCCCAAGTCCCGGCACCTTGAAACACAGCGGAACTCGCGTCGATTCTTCCCACAACGCTTGTTTGCGCCAATGATGCTTTTCGCCCAAGTGTTGACCGTGATCTGACCAGAGAACGACGATCGTGTTGTCGGCATACTTGCTGGTGGCCAAAGCGTCCAAGACCTTGCCAGCCTGCGCGTCGACGAAGGAAACACAAGCGAGATAGCCGTAAACCATTTCGCGCCAGTAGCTATCGCTTAGGTTCACCACCGCGTAGTGGTCGCCCGAACGAATCGTGCCATACGCGATCGCCTTGCCCATCAGCGGAATGTCCGACATTTCATCGGCGGGAACTTTGGGGATGATGACGTCGTCCAGATCGTACAGATCAAAATACTCTTTCGGTGCTGTGTAGGGCACATGCGGTCGTACGAATCCGACCGCCATGAAGAATGGCTTGTCATGTTCTTGGCTCAACTGATCAACGGCCCAGTCAGCAATCAGTTCGTCGTACATCTTGCCGCCCGGCATGTCTTCACGTTCGAGTGCCCCGTAGCACAACGAATTTCCGTCGGCGAACTTCTTGCCGTAGCGATCGATGATCTGACTACCATCGCGAGGAAACGGATAAAAGTGCGTTCCGCCATAGCCTTCGCCGCGCGCTTTCAAATCTTTGGGAACTTTGTAACCCGGCGCCGTCACGTCCCAGAAATCGGCCGTCCGTTCGCGATAGTCCGACACTCCTTGGTGAAACACTTTCCCAGCCGCCAGCGTCCGATAGCCGTTGTCGCGAAAGTGCTGCGGCAACATTTTGTGCTCGCCCATCACTTGGTCATAAGTCTTTCGCATCGCCGACGTCGAACTGTACCAACCCGACGTACTCGGATGGATGCCGCTGAGCAACGAGTTCCGTGACGCCGTGCAAACCGCTTGCGAACAGTGTGCATTGGTGAACAACACGCCTTGCCCGAACAACTTGTCCAAGTTGGGCGTCTTGGCTTGCCGATTGCCGCCCATCCCGCCTTGCCAGTCGTTCAAGTCGTCAATCGAAATGAACAGCACGTTCGGTTTTGGCGGAGCCAACAACGGTGCAACCGCGTGGCTGACGTGCTTGGCAATGATCGCCGATCCTTCGTCGCTGGGGTGAACCCCGTCGCTGCTGATCCACTGTGGCTGGTCGACCAACAGAGACTGCAAATCAACCAGCGAAACGTCGCGATCTGTGGCTACGTCGATCGCAGCCTGCTGATAGTTCTTGACCAGCACCGACAATCCGCCGGCCGCATCAAACAGTTCGCGATCATGACGCGTAAAAAACGGTTCTGGATCGATGGGCGGCAACGTACACAACACAACTTCTGCGCGCGCCGTTTGGCACGCATCAATCATCGCTTCAAGGTTGGCACGGTATTCAAGCACCGGCACATGCACACGCTGGCTATCGACTCGCAGATCATTGGTCCCGAAAAAAATCACCACGACGTCCGGCTTGTGTTCCAAAACATCGGTCGACATTCGCCGCAACGCTTGGCTGGTCGAGTTACCGCCGACGCCCGCATTCACGGTGTCCACGTCCAACAACTTGCCCAACGTTTCCGGGTAACCACGCTTGGTGATGCTGTCTCCGAAACACACAACCTTGGCGCGAGTCGTCGTTGGCTCACTTGCAGACAGACCAAACTGAGCAACGACAACTGCGGCGAGAAATAAAATGACACGAGTCGGCATGGCAAAACAATCACGAGGAAACAGGCGTGCAGGCAAGATCTCAAGGTACTCGGCGGCCACCATTGTAGCCATTGGATTGCCGCCAGTTTCAGATCTCGCCTTTTAGGCACGAGCAAGCCGTTTATCCAGGGTCACGCTAAGCGAACGCCCGGTAAAACGCTCTTCCGGTTCCATCGAGTTCAGACGGTCCATCAACGCTTAGGCAACCGCCAAAGCGTAGAAAAACCAAGTCATCACCGCGCCCAAAACTGCTAGCGAGATTCCCGATCGCCGACGCAATTTTAAGAAGAAGATGAGCACGAATCCGGTCAGACCTACCAACGTGCCGATCACCGCCGACACGTCGATGACACACGACCAAACTTCGCCGGAATGACGGCCTTTGTGAAGGTCGTTCATCACGGTGACCAGATCGCTAGACAACACGTCAACGGCATACTCGCCATTGGATCGATTGATCCGGGCGGTCGCTGAATAGCCTGGGCTCTGAAATGTGACTTCACATTCGTCTTCGAAGGCCAAAAAATCAGTGACTTTGCCGCGCAATCGATGTTCGCTACGCAGTAACTCGACGACCTCGAGCCGATAGATCTGGTGACTGAAATCGTACTCGTCCCATCCCGGAGGCACAGGTGCATCAACGTTCAACCACTCCCGAGGCATCGTCCCGCTGATCTTCGTCGTGTGTTCAGCAAAGAACCAATCGGAATGGTTCAGCGTCAGTCCTGTGATGCTAAAGAACAGAACCACGGCCGAGCCAAACATCGACAGATAAATATGCAGCCAACGACTCCACGAAGCCAGCAGTCGCCGAACGCGCCGCTTGGACTTTGCCGCAGGATTGCTTGAAGGTTTCGCAGCACCGGTCGCCGGCGCAGATTCGAGACTTGATGAGGCCACTTGAAACACTACTTGCCTACCGCTTGGTTGACTTTGTACTGGACTGATGCCGAAGCAATTTCGACGTTGCCTTTCAAGTCTGCGGTGAATCCTTTGCCCAGTTCAAATTCGTGTTTGATCAGTTCGTACGCTCCATGCTCTCGCGCAGATTCGATCAACAACGTATATTTGCCTGGTTTTAGCACTGCACCGGAATCGTCGCGACCATCCCAGGTGACTTTGTACTTTCCTGGATTCCGAGTCGGTTTCGACACGGTCGCAATCAGGTCACGATCATCGACAAGCTTCCGCAACTGATCATCTGAGTACCAGCGTCGCACGTCGCGATACCACCGCGGCCCAGGATTGTCCTGCATCAGAAACAAACTGAGTGTCTTGACCGGAAACGCATCTTTGTCTTCGATCCAAACCGCGACGTAAGGTCGACGATAACGACGAGATTGCTCGGGCTTACCGATCTCGAACTGGACCAACATTTCGTGAGCAGACGACTTCGGCTGCGTTTCTGCTTTAGTCTTTGCCTTTGTATCAGTCGTCGTGTCTGCCGGCTTTGCATCGGCAGGCCAACTATCGCTCATGAATAGAACATTGGCTGCGGTGACCAACAGGCAATCCACGCCAGGCAAACCGTTGACAAAAGCCAGACTTTCCTGAACCGACAGCACGCTGCAAATGGTCGCAACCGCATCGGCAGTGCTTGCCGTGTCCGCGATAACTGTCGCACTGACTGTTTCCTCGACGGGATAGCCAGTGCGAGGATCGATGAGGTGCGAGTACGACTTGCCACCAATGTTGAAATGCCGTTCTGACTTGCCGCTGGTGGCGATAGCCCCATCAGACAAAGCGACAGACGCCAACGGTCGTGATCCGATCGAATCCGCATCAGGATTAGCGATATCAACTTGCGTCTGAAACTCACCGGCCACACGCAGGTCACCGCCAATGTTGATCATCAATCCTCGCAGCCCGTCGACCGTTTCCAAGGTGAAATCCGCCGCGTGATCCAGAATGATTCCTTTGGCGACTGCGTTCAGGGAAATGGGGACATCCGAATTCCGGCTCACCGAACGCGTGCTCGCGTCGAGTCGCCAGTGAGCGGTGCCAATTTTGGAAACCGCAGCCTGAATTTCGGCGTCGTTTGGCGGCCGATCATCCTGTTCGCCTTTCGCCCATTTCCTGGTCAGCAGTTCAACGGCGGGATTGAACGCTCCCTTACTCGCACGCGTCCACTCCTCGCAAACCTGAATCGCAGAATAGAGGGCGGACGAAACTTGCACGGCGTCAAATTGCCCTCGACTCAAAACCTCGGCAAGCTCGCTTTGCGAGTTGTAAGTGCTGAAAACCGATTCCAAACAGTCGATCGATTCGAGGATGGACACTTCTGCTTTTTTCGCTGCGTCTTGTGAACTAGCCGAAACTTGAATTTCAAGACTCGTCCCGAGAACGTCTTCGTGAAAAAAGCGGTACTCGTCGGCCAGGCACTTTAATTCGTTGAAACTTCCCAAGCCACTTCCAATGGCAACCGCCAACAAAAAAACGGCTATCCGACTCTTGAACGTCGTTGGCATCAGCAATGAACCTAGCATCGAGAAGTAGAAATTTTGATGAGAGTTACCAGGCTGACCCACATTTCACCCTGCGAGGCGATTGGACTTGTCGAACCGGTTACCGGATTGAACATACGAACTACGAAAAAGTTTCGTCCGCCGGATCTGTTTCTCGCGACTGCGGATGCCAGCTAGCTCGACAGGCGACGATTATACATTACCGAAAACGAGCGCACGTGTGCATCCTCGCCCACTTTGGCCTGGTCGGCTGTGCACTTCTTGGCAAGATAGTTTGGTCCACCGAGATGGCGCGTTTCGGAAACCCGACTTGGCGTTGATTGGGCTGGCAAGCCGACACAGTAAGCAGAACTTTTTAGGTAAAGGAGTACCAAGGATGGGAATGAAACAGGCGAAGTGTGGCATTTCGTCACTCGTAAAAATTGGATCTCATGTGATCGCATTTTGTGTGCTTTGCTGCTCGGGAAGCACTGCGCAGGCTGACGCCTGGGACCAGTGTTCCGGCAACCCCTGTGACCAGGGCACGGCGTTCTGCGACGGAAACAGAAACCAAAACAGCGTTCCGATGTGGCATCAGCCGTCAGATTGGTTCGAGGCCGAGCGTCAGGATTCGCGTTTGTGTGCGCCGGTGATGCCCGCGCCAACGTTTCATTCAAACGATTGCGCGGAATCTCGGTTTCGGCCCGACCAACTGGCGTGCAAGAACCAGTGGATCGGTGGATTCGAATTTTTGTGGATGCGAGCCAACTTTGACCAGAACGTTGCCTTGATCATTGACCCGCCAGTTGGCAACACGTTGGTGCCGTTTGAATACGACCGCCAACTATCGACGCGATCATGGTTGGGCTGGCAATCGAAACGCGGTGGTGGATTCCGAGCGACGTACTGGGAATTTGATGAACGGGCCGGCGACGAATCGGTCACCGCCGTTGTCGGTGCCACTCCGGTGTTTGTGTTTGTTTACGGTGCCGGCAACAACTTGTCGCGCAGCGCCCAGGCCGGCGTCGGACAAACGTTGACGTCACAGCATCGGCTGAAACTGCAAGCTCTGGATCTCGAAGCGACCCAGCAGTTCGATTGGAACTCGCTTCGCGGAACCCTTAGCTGCGGCGTTCGGATTGCCGACATGGAACAACTGCTGCGTGGGGATGTGGTCGACGGTGTCGGTGCGCTGCAAGAATCGATCGCCAACGATTTGACGTTCCAGGGTGCCGGGCCGACGGTGGCACTTAGCGCCAACCGAGCCATCGCGGCAAGCCGTTTGGCGATGTACGGCGGAATGCGAGGCTCGCTGATCATGGGTGAAACGAACCAGAAGATCTACGAAATGAAAGGTGCCTTCACGACCGAGCTTGAAGACTTGGCGACTCAGCGCGAAGTGATCACGGCTTTCGAACTGGCACTCGGTCTGCAATGGAATCAACCGATCGGCCGCCGCTGCATCGCGATGGCTCGCGCGGGTTATGAATGCCAAGCCTGGCTCGATGCCGGGGGACCGGTTGATTCACACAGCACGATCAGCCTGGATGCGATCGCGTTTGGGCTTGGTTTGCAGTTCTAACGAGAGTGTGGCAACGTCGAAATGGGCTGCCGGTCGATCTTGAACTCAGTGGGTAATGCACGGTTTGGAAAGACAGGCTGGCAGCCTATCCTACTTTTTTGCTTTGTCGTGTTACACTCTGGCGGTTTGAAATGAACTGGCTCTGATTGGGAACAGCGACGTGGACAATGCGGCGATCGCAGATGTGTTTGACGAGATGGCGGAATTGCTCGAATTCCGCGGCGAGAACCCGTTTCGAATTCGTGCCTACACCAACGGTGCCAAGGCAATCCGGGAACTGACCGAGTCCGTTGCTTCGATCGTTGCCGACGAATCGCGTGACCTTTCGAAAGTTCCCGGCATCGGCAAAACGCTTGCCGAGAAATCAGTCGTCCTCGTCGAGACGGGGTCGCTGCCACAACTGAAACAACTTCGTGCCGAGATTCCTGAAGTCACGATCCAGATGGCTCGCATCCCTGGACTTGGTGCAAAGAAAACCGTCAAGTTGCAACAAGAGCTGGGACTCGAATCGCTTGGCGATCTGCGCAAGGCTTGCCAAGAAGACAAGATCGCCAAACTGAAAGGCTTTGGGGCAAAGACCCAAGCCGCGATCTTGGACGGACTGTCGATCGCCGAAGCTGCGGCCGAGCGGATCTATTGGTCCGCGGCTGACGACTTGGCGTGTTCGATCGGTGATCACATGGCCGGTTGCAGCCAAATCACCAAGATGGAATGGGCCGGCAGCTATCGGCGCGGTCGCGAAACCGTGGGCGACCTGGACTTGTTGGTCGTCGCGACTGACCACCAAGCCGTGATGAACCACTTGGAAGCTTACGTTGGTTACGCCCAAACGATTGGGCGTGGCGACACAAAAATCTCAATTCGCGTTGGCAAGTCGTTCCAGGTTGACATGCGAGTCGTCGCGGCGGACCAGTTTGGTGCGGCGCTTCAGTATTTCACCGGTTCCCAAGCCCACAACATCCACACTCGGCGATTGGCGAAAGAGCAGGGCTTGAAAATCAACGAGTACGGTGTTTTCAAGGTCGACGATGAAACGAAAGTCGCTGGCGAAACCGAAGCCGACGTCTACGCGGCAATCGGACTGCCATGGATTGCACCGGAGATCCGCGAGGACCGACGCGAGTTCGAGTGGGCGGCGAATGGCTCGTTGCCCGAGTTGATCGAAGTCAGTGATGTGATTGGTGACTTGCACATGCACACCAATGCTACCGACGGAACCGCGACGATCCGCGAAATGGCCGATGCGGCGATCGCTCGAGGACTGAAATACATCGCGATCACCGACCACAGCAAGCGAGTCTCGATGGCGATGGGGCTGGACGAGAAACGGCTGCGTGAACAATGGAAACAGATCGACGAAATTCGCCCCGAATACGAAGGTCGGTTGATCCTATTGAAGGGCATCGAGTGTGACATTCTGGAAAAAGGCGGCATGGACTTGGCCGACGATTGCTTGGCCGAAGCCGACTGGGTTTTGGCCAGTATCCACTACGGACAAAAGCAACCGCGTGACCAAATCACCGACCGCATTTTGGGTGCGATCGAAAACCCGCACGTGACCTGCATCGCTCACCCCACCGGTCGTCTGATCAACCGGCGTCCGCCCTACGATGTTGACATGGATGCGGTCATGGCCGCAGCCAAGTCGCACGGCAAGCTGATGGAACTGAACGCCAATCCAGCGCGACTTGATTTGAACGACCTGCACTTGGCGGCGGCGAAACGGGCCGGCATTCCGATCGTGATCAGCACCGACGCACACTCGATCGAAGGCCTCGACGTGATGCAGTACGGTATCAAACAGGCTCGCCGCGGAGGGCTGACCAAGGACGATGTCGCGAATACGCGTCCTTGGCCTTTTCGCTAGAATCATCGCACTCCAACGCTGAACATCCCTCGAAGATACGCACCATGACAAAAGACAAAGCCAAGAAGAGCGCAAAGACGCTTGCCGCCGCCGCTGATAAATTTGATTGCTACCAACGTTCGGTGCAGGTTCCGGATCACGAAGTCGACTTCTTTGACAAGGCGTTTCGCGAAGCCTACAAGTCGAAACCCACAAGCCTGCGTGAAGACTTCTGCGGCACGTTTGCGGTTTGCTGCGAGTGGGTCAAGTCGGGGCCTCGCCGCACGGCCGTTGGTGTCGACTTGGACAAGCCAACCTTACAGTGGGGTCGCAAGAACAATCTGGACAAGCTGACCGCCAAGCAACAAGAACGCGTTCAAATTTTGACGCAAGATGTTCGTAAACGAAACCGGCCGACGGTTGACGTGTTGGCGGCCCAGAACTTTTCGTTCTGGTTATTCAAGACTCGCAAAGAAGTCGTCGACTACTTCAAGGTTGCCCGTTCAAGCTTGAACTCCAAAGGCATCATGGTGATGGACATGATGGGCGGCGGCGATTGCTACACAGAAAACAACGTCGACAAACGCAAGATCCGCAAAGGCAAAAAAGGATTTTCGTATCACTGGGAACAAGCGTCGTACAATCCGGTTAACGCGGACGCGACGTTCTACATCCACTTCAAGTTTGCCGACGGCAGCAAACTGAAACGTGCCTTCGAGTATCATTGGCGGTTTTGGACGATTCCCGAAGTCCGCGAAATGCTGGCCGAAGCCGGATTCAGCGAGTCGCACGTTTACTGGGAAAACGACGACGAAGAGAGCAAGCAGTTCGGCGAATGGCAACGCAGCGAAACGGCACCAAGCGACCCAAGCTGGATCAGCTACGTCGTGGCGATGAAGTAGCATTAGCCAACTATCGATGCTTTAGCGTTTCGCTTTCTTTCCGTTACGTCCGACCGGTTCGTCGTGGGTTTCCAAGATCGCGATCAGTTGCTTCAGTATCGCCGGTTGCTTCGCAGCCAAGTTCACCGATTCGACCGAGTCGTCTTGGTAGTCGTAGAGTTCGTATTCGGCATCGCTATCGTTGGCATTTTTCCACTGGACCAATCGGTACCGATCGGTGCGAATTGCCCGACCGAGTTTCGCTTTGGGGTACGCGTGGTACGCGTGATCACGAACTCGGGCGGCGGGTTGTTTGAGAACCGGCACTAACGAAACGCCGTCGATAGGCTGCGGGCCTACGGGCGCCGGCAACCCGGCCAGTTCGGCGAGCGTCGGGAACACGTCCACGCTCTCGGCAAGCTGTGCCGTTGCCGTCCCCGGCTTGGTCACGCCCGGCGCAACCATCAGGATGGGGATTCGTGTGGCTTGTTCGTAATTGGTGTGCTTGGTCCAGATTCCCAGGTCGCCTAAGTGAAAGCCATGGTCGCCCCAAAGCACGATGATTGTGTTGTCGGCTAGGTCGAGTTCGTCGAGGCCAGCGATCACGCGGCCGATTTGTGCGTCCACGAAACTGGTGCTGGCGTAATAACCGTGGATCAGTTTCCGCGCCAACGTTTCGTCGACGTCACCGTTGTCGGGCACGGGCTTGTATGCCGCGATCTCGCCACCACGTTTTCCGGCCACCTTCGGTGCGTCCACCGGTGCATCGGTGCGAACGGGCATCGGCAATGTGGTCGGGTCGTGCAAGTCCCAGTACTTTTTCGGGGCACAGAACGGTAGGTGCGGACGGGCAAATCCGGCAGCAATGAAAAACGGTGTCCCATCATCGGCCCGTTTTTGTTTAGCGGCTTGCAGTCGCTTGATCGTTTCGTCAGCGACTCGGCCGTCCGCGTAAGCGATGTCGGCAACGTCGGGTGACTCGAACGCGGCACCGCGAGGCAACTGGCGGATGCGGCCGAGTTCTTGATTGGTGAACAACGCCTCTTCGCGAGTCAGTTGTCCACCGTCGGTGCTGGCCGGATCCAGGTACTCGACCACTTTGTCTTTGAAGTGCGGCACCATGAACGATTGCGGGTCACCATGGTTTCCATGACCAACGTGAAAGATCTTGCCAAGCGATTCGGTGCGATAGCCGGCCGCCGCAAAGTGCTGGGGCAACGTGACCGCGTTGGGAATGGTTTTGCGTAAATCGCTGCCCAATCCATACAAGCCCGTCGACGTCGAGTGGGATCCCAACATCAACGTGAACCGCGACGGAGCGCAGACGGCTTGGTTGCAGTAGGCCGCATCGAATCGCATCCCACGCGCGGCCAACGCATCGATGTTTGGCGTCTTGGCGTGCGAGTCACCATAGCAACCGATCGCCGGCTTCAAATCGTCGACCAGGATCAACAGCACGTTGGGGCGATCCGCCGCAACCACATGACCGCGATGGACGACAAGAGACGCCGTCAGCACAAAGAGACAGCAAGCCAAAGTTCGGAACGGAGTCATCTTCACGCCGGGGCAGGTTGGAAAGTGGCACATCAAAGAGACTCGCACTTTAACACAACCTGCCCGTCATTTCCTCACATCCTCATTCGACTTCGTGCAACGGTTGCTTGCGCGAACGGCCGTTCTTTTGCATCCGATCGATCTTTTGACTCAGCGTGTACGAGACCCGATCGGCAACCCGGTGAAACAGGTTTCCGTAATTATCGTCCGCGTCTTCGATCACGATGGACGGCATCCGTTTCAGATGCACGACGCAGCGACATTGCTTGTCGATGCCACCTTTGGGACCGTTCACGTCACGCACGGTTACTTGAACTTTGCGAATTCGGTTTTGAAATCGTTCGACGGCGCCAAACATCAAATCCGACACGTCTTGTTTCACAGCAGGAGCAAGTTCGAAATTACCGAAGTGAGTCGAAAGCATCATGGTCAAACCTTTTCTAATCGCGTCAAGTTTCGTCCACCCAGCACACTGGGCTTCACAACACAGGGCTTCACAATCAACAGTACCTCTGAACCGGTCAGAAGTCACATAGATTGGGCGAAAAATCACCTAGATTTCTTCTATCGACGGATCATCTTCCCTACGCGAAAAAACTCGCATTTTGCGAGAATTCTCTTGCATCTCGGACATTCGTACGTTCCCAATTCCAAGCTGGTTCGTCGCCTCAATCGGCAAACTTTGCCTGACGGAAAACGCCGCCGGGGTGACTCGGTCGCGGAAAGCAAAACCGACTGTGATCCTTTAGACTGGGGCCTCGGAATTCTTCCTCGGAGCCACCTCATGTCGACCAGCATCCCAAACGCATCCAACAAAATCCGCACGCTCGCAACGCAAGTTGTTGCCGCGGCGATTGCCCTGTGTTTCGCTTCGCACGACACATCCAATTTCGTCTTAGCTGTCGCACCAAAGTCGCGTCCCAACGTTGTTGTGATTTTGACAGACGATCAGGGATGGGGCGATTTGAGTTTGAACGGCAACCCTAACCTGTCGACGCCCAACATCGATTCGCTTGCTCGTGACGGGGCCGAAGTCAAAAACTACTACGTATGCGCGGTTTGTTCGCCAACCCGCGCCGAGTTTTTGACCGGGCGCTACCACACGCGAAGCGGTGTCTACAGCACGTCGGCGGGCGGTGAACGGATCAACGCGGACGAGCAGACGATTGGCGACGTTTTCAAGACCGCCGGCTACGCAACGGCCGCGTTTGGTAAATGGCACAGCGGGATGCAGTATCCGTATCACCCCAATGCGCGTGGGTTCGACGAGTACTACGGTTTTTGCAGCGGACACTGGGGCGACTATTTTTCGCCGATGCTGGAACACAACGGCGAGATCGTGACGGGCGACGGGTTTCTGGTCGACGATCTGACCAGCCGTGCGATCGACTTCATCGACGGACACGGGAACGATCCGTTCTTTGTCTACTTGCCCTTCAACACGCCGCACGCACCGATGCAGGTGCCCGATCCGTATTGGGAAAAGTTCAAAGACAAATCTCTGGTCCCCGATCCAGAGCCCCAAAACGCCAAAGCGCAAGACGACAACCACGCTCGGGCGGCGCTGGCGATGTGCGAAAACATCGACTTCAATGTCGGCCGATTGCTTACTCATTTGGACGAAACCGGACTGGCCGACAATACGATTGTGGTTTTCTTTTGTGATAATGGACCGAATGGGCACCGATTCAATGGTGGACTGCGTGGTCGAAAGGGATCGACGCACGAGGGCGGGCTGCAGTCACCGATGCTGGTTCGATATCCGTCTGCGATCAACAAAGGAACCAAGGTCACGTCGATCATGGGGGCGATCGATTTGCTGCCCACCTTGGCAGAACTGTCAAGAATCGAACTTCAGTCGCCCAAGCCGCTGGACGGGCGTTCGATGGCATCAGGCCTGCTGGGTGAACAAGTCGGCGACGACCGAGTGATCTTTTCGACGTGGAATGGGCGGCACAGTTTACGAAGCAACCGCTATCGAATGCACGGCGACGGCAGCTTGTACGACATCGAAAATGACCGCGGCGAACACGTTGATTTGCGAAACAGCAAACCTGAGATCGCCAAACAGATGGGTGACACGCTGGCCGGTTTCGTTGCGGAACTGAATCCGAAAAAACCGACTTCCAAGGAACGGCGTCCAATCACGATCGGACATCCCGATGCTCAATTCAACCAGATGCCGGCGCGAGATGCGAAGGGACACGGCGGCGTCGTTCACAGCAATCGGTTTCCCAATTGCACGTTCATGCAAAACTGGGTTGGCACCGAAAGCTCGATCACCTGGGATGTCGACGTGCTTGGCGAAGGCGATCACGAAGTCACGATGTACTACGCGTGCAAGAATGACGACGTGGGGTCCGTCATTGAACTGAGCCTTGGCGACGAAACGCTGCGGGCGACGATCAGCGAGGCAAACGAAGTGCCGCTGCGAGGGATGGAAAACGATCGTGATCTGCGACCGGAAAGTTACGTCAAGGATTGGAAGCCGATGTCGCTTGGAACGTTCCATTTGAAACCCGGCCCGGGCACGCTGACGTTGAAAGCGATCGAGACGACGGGCGGCGAAGTGGCGGAAATGCGGTTACTGATGTTTCGCAAGGTTCCGTAACGCGTCAAGCTGTATCGATTGTTCCGGCTAGCACTGTCATCAGGTCGAGTGGAAGGGCATGGTGGTAACGAAAATGCTGGTGACGACGTGACGGTTGTGACGATCTAGCGGGGTGTGGCGGTGAAGGCCACAGATGTTGATTCCGCGTTTGAATGGGTTGCCCGTGGCTGTTTCGCTGAAAGTTCTTCGGAACGACGAAAGTACTCCTGCAACCCTGCGGATCGGCAGTCGGCTGGACAAGTACCGAATCTTGCGACGTCTTGGCGAAGGTGGATTTGCGAACGTCTATGCAGCTCAAGATTTGGTCGAAGATCGTAAAGTTGCGTTAAAGATTCCGCACAACGAATTCATCAGCAACACTCAATCGCTCGACGACCTACAGCGTGAAGTCCGCATCATGACGCGACTTCGACATCCATCGATCCTGCCGCTTAAAGACGCTCGTTTCATTTCCGGGCACTTTGTGATCACGTTTCCGCTGGGCATTGAAACGCTGGGCGACCGCATGACTCGGCGGATTTCGCGACAAACGGCCATGGATTACGCCGTTCAAATGATCAGCGCTGTTGGCTATGCACACGAGAACTCGGTGTTGCATCGCGACATCAAACCCGAGAACTTTGTGCTGTTTCCCGATCAAGTGATCCAGTTGACCGACTTTGGATTGGCACGGATCGAAAAGGGCGACCACGACATCTCGGGATCAGGCACGCTTGGATACATTTCGCCCGAACAGGCAATGGGCAAGCCAACCTATCGCAGCGATGTGTTTTCGTTGGGGCTGGTGATCTATCGATTGTTCTCGGGCGCCATCCCCGAGTACCCGTTCGATTCGCTGCCCAGCTACAACCGTCTGCGACGCGGATTGTCGAAAGACTTTGTCGACTTGATTCGAAAAGCGATCGAGCCGGCCCCCAAAAAACGCTTTCGTGATGGCGTCGCGATGCACAATGCGTTGATGAAAATTCGTTTCCCGATGACCGACCGATCGGTAAGCTTGCGCAGTGCAAACAATGGCGATAGCTACACTCGGCGAGTGGCGTAGCGAGTCAACAGCTTTTCGATTGGGTGAGCCGCTGACGCGCAAGAGAATATCCGCGCAGGCTGATCCCTGGGGCTTCGCCGTTCTCGGCTCACTGGCCGTTTGTCGCGATCACCCCAGCGTGACTTCGCCGGCCGCTCGAATGACCGGAGCGATGCCGACGCCGCCTAGTCCGTTGTTGATTAGGCTAAGTCCAGGAACTTGAGCGATCGATTCTTCGATCAGTTTCACGCGTTGCTTGTGACCGACATGGTACTGGGGCATCGCGTGATTCCAACGAACCACACGCGTGACGATTGGCTCGCCGCCGAGTCCGATCAGATCAGCTAGTTCTTGCCGGACGGTTTTGACCAAGCTCGCGTCATCTTGATCAAGCAGTTCGGCTTGCATCGCGCCGCCCATGAAGACACGAATCAACACGTGTCCGTCGGGGGCTCGTCCGGCAAACTTGTGGCTCGCAAAACTGCCGGCCAGAATCTTGCGGTTCTCGGAAAGCGGCACCACAAAACCAAAGGTATTGATGTCCGCTTGGATGTCAGTTTTTTTGACCCCTAAGACAATGATCGCCGCCGACGCCGACTCGATCGCCGCGAGTTGTTCGGATGCCGCCGGTGCGATTTCAGAAAGCAATTTCGACGCTGGGACAGGCGGCACCGCGACCACAACATGGTCGAACGTTTCGGTCTCGCCACTCACGGTGCTGACGTTCCACCGTTCGTTTTGACGAACGACGCTGCTGATCGCTGTGCTGGTCCGAATCGAACCCTCGGGCAACGATTCGGCAAGTGTTTCAATCAGTCGAATCATGCCACCGCGGAACGCACGGAATTGACCATAGCGAGCCCCCGTGCTGCCGCGTTCCACCGAGTCCTCGCCACTGCGACGCCGCGCCACGGTTGCTCGCGCTAGCGAGCCGTACTTCTGCTCCATTTCCGCGATCGGCCCCATCGTCGCTCGCATGCTTAGCTTGGTGATGTCGGCAGTGTAGATCCCCGCCGACAACGGCGCGACAATTCGGTCGAGCACCTCGTTGCCCATCCGCCGGCGCACGAACGAATCGACGGACTCATCAAAATCCTCGTTCGCAGTTTGCTTGTCGACCGACACAAACCGCTCGACCAAAAACCGCAGCTTACCCAGCGGCGTCAACAACGGCGTCTTGAGCATCGGCCACAACTTGGTGGCCCGCATCAGAACGAATCCGTCGGGGATCGGCATCAGTTTCCCGTGGCGAACGATTCGGGCGCCGCGTCCGTCCGGCAGAGGCTCGATCAATTGATCTTCGACACCCAGCTTTTGACACAACTGCAACGCATGGGGCGGTTTGGTCGCAAACATGTCAGCACCATGATCGATCAAAAAGCCGTCCGCTGTTTCGGTGTGAATGACGCCGCCGACCCGTTCGCCCGCTTCGAAAACGGTCAGTTCGATGCCGGGGTGAGCCAAGCGAAGTTGGGCAGCAGTCGCTAAACCAGATAGGCCGCCACCGATAATGGCGACACGGGTACCAATGCAATCAGGCACGGAGCAAAACGTCAAGAACGAGGAAACGGGCAGAGGTCGAATCAGCAGTTTGACGGCTTGTCGCTAGCCCTACCAGACTGCCCACGCATTTTAACGACACTGATCGTCAGCGAAGCTCATGCATCAGCGACGTTCATGCGTTGCGAAGCCGCCGACGTTAAAAGCCTGAATTCATCTGCTCTTCTTGCCGTCGCATCTCTTCTTCGTAATTGCTGCTCTCATCCATGCCCGAGTAGTCGTCGTAGTCATCCATCCCGGAATAGTCATCGTATCCGTATCCGCCGTTGGGCGACTTGCCGGTCAGACTGAATCGCTTGCCGATCATATCGCCGAAACCAGCCAACGCCGTTTCCATCAACGCGGCACCGCTGAAAATCGACTCCATCGCGCCGTGGTACTGATCGGCCGTCGTCGACGCCAGCATCGGCTCCGAGAACGAGCCGACCATGGTCGCAAACCCGGTGACGGCGGGAAACAGATCGCCGCCCGTGCTTTCCGAGATCGTTGCTTTGGCCGATTCAACCGATTCGGTCCAAGAGTCCGCCATCGACTTGGGAACCCAGAACCCATCAACCTTGGTGAACGTTACTCTGGATTTTTTTCCTTCTTGTTCGATCGAGACAACCGCCGTGTCTTCTTTCTCGGAATCAACGGTCACAGTTCGCCCTGATCGGCCGCCGTAGCTAAACAGTTGGGCGACGAAGGGTGCGATCGCAGCATCCAAATCGGCGACGCACTTATCAATGGGCGTGGTTCGTAGTTTTTCGAGACTGATCACGTCCGGCGACAACCCGACCCTCAGCCCGCCTGCGGTGGTCAACACTTCTTCGGCCATCGTGTTGAACGTATCGGGTGGCAGTTGTTTGACGCGCGGGCTAGAGAGAAACCAGCGTTGCTTGGTGACAACCGCTTCACCGAATTGCTGCAACTTTCCGATCGACGCATTCCATGTGGCTTGGTCCGATTTTTCGGCGGCCAGTTTGACGATGTCGTTGATGTCGTTGCGATAGGTCAGAGGCAGTGAATCGTAGATCGCTCTGACGTGTCCATCACGAACCAGTGTTTCGATTTGATCCAGAAATGCGCCGATCGCCAAATCCGTTTTTGGTGCCGCGTATGGTGGCGCCGCCGGTGGCATCGGCAACGGGTTTGGTGCAGGAGCGGCCGCTTCGGTCGCGCGGCCTTGCAATTCGCCGATGCGTGTACCGCGGGTTTTCTGCCATTGGCGAGCAAGATCCTGGGCCTGGATGCGGCTCTCGCTGCGAAGCGCGTCCAGCTTTACGCTGATCCGCTTTCCGTTAAGCATTTCCAAAATCACACTGTCGCCCCAAAGCCCGACCATCCGGGCTTCGATCGTGCGAGTCCCTCGAAGATCCGTCCACGATTCAGCGCGTGCGGTCTCGGTACAAAACCCGACCCCGAAAACGATGATCAACACAACCGAAGCAAGTGGCTTGAAACGGGCGGGGATAGCAGTATTTGACATAACAGTTGATTGATTGGGCAGGCTGACAGGTGCTGGCTGACTGGCGTTGGCTGGACGGGCAGGCAGATTGAGCGGATTGTTCGACGGCTGAAAAGTTTAGGGCGTCCATTTAGACAAAATGACCGCCTAACGATCCATAGCGTCCCCCACAAACCATTATATTGAGAACAACGACATCAATGCGGTGATCTCGAGACTTTATCTTGGGACTTGCAACCAAGTCTAACCACCGCGGCTGACAATGTCGTCCAAGGAAGTGACGCGGACCATCCAGTGAGGAAGAAAACGTGAGCGAAGCGACTGATGCAAGCGAACTGGCGGCCGACGAGGTCGAAGCGTTGCGGGAAAAGTACTACAACGCGACAGTGATCGAACGAATCGACATTCACGACGATTTGGCTCGCTTTCGAATTCGCCCGGACGTTCCGGTTGAGCCATTTGAGCCGGGACAATACGTCGCAATCGGGATGGGGAATTGGGAACCGCGGCTCGAGGGGACTCAAGTCGAAGTCGTTCCGGAAGGCAAGCAGCGGAAACTTGGCCGCCGCGCGTACTCGATTTCTTGCCCGATGCTGAATCCGGCCGGCGCGATCGCACCCGTGGACTCGGTCGACTATTTGGAATTTTACGTGACGTTGGTCCGGCGAGCAGACGGCGAAGGCAAGAAACCGCCCGTTTTGACGCCGCGTCTGTTCTTGCTTGGCCCCGGTGGGCGTCTGGAAATGCAGCGCAAGATCACCGGCCACTACGTGCTCGGCGAAATCGATCCGGACGACACGGTCCTGATGTTGGGGACCGGCACGGGTGAGGCTCCGCACAACGCGATGGCAACGCACTTGTTGGCAAGTGGCCACCGCGGCAAGGTGGTTAATGTGACCAGCGTTCGCAAACGGAGCGATTTGGGATACGCGACCGAACACGCCGAGTTGATGACGCAGTTCGCCAACTACCAGTACCTGTGTTTCACAACGCGAGACCCAGAAAACCTTGATCCGGCGCATCCGAACTTCGTCGGCAAACAGTATCTGCAAGCTCTATTCACGTCGGGCAAGTTGGCCGAACTTGCTGGCGATCCGTTGTCGCCATCCAACACGCATGTGTTCCTGTGCGGGAATCCATCGATGATCGGATACGTCCCGCCCGGCGCTGAACCACCGCCCACGCCGGGCATGTTGCAGGTACTCATTGACGCAGGATTTACCGATGATCACGACTACAGCGGCGGTGGCGCGATCCGTTTCGAAAAGTATTGGTGAGCACATCACCGGGATGGTTTCAGCCGGCACGCGCCTCCGCTACAACAACTAAACAACGCGAATTTTTTCAACACGAAGCACTTCAAGCGAAAACGAAAATCATGGACCTTTCAAACACGATAGCTTTGATTCTTGGTGGCGGACGGGGCACGCGTTTGTTCCCGTTAACAAAGATCCGTGCGAAGCCGGCGGTTCCGTTGGCGGCAAAGTATCGTTTGATCGACATCCCGATTAGCAACTGCATCAACAGCGGACTGAACCGCGCTTACGTGTTGACCCAGTTCTTGTCGGAAAGCCTGCACCGGCACCTGCGACAAACGTACACGTTCGATCACTTCAGCGGCGGTTTCGTCGAACTGCTCGCTGCTCAGCAGACGGTCGACGAGGGCACCGATTGGTACCAGGGAACGGCCGACGCAGTGCGCAAGAACTTGGTCCATTTGGAAGAAGACTGGATCGAGCACGTCTTGATTCTGTCCGGCGACCAACTGTACCGGATGGATTTTCGCGAGATGATGACGACGCACATCGAATCCGGCGCAGCGGCGACCATCGCCGGTATCCCCGTCAATCGTAAAGACGCATCGGCACTGGGCATCATGCAGGTCGATGACGACGGCCGCGTGCAAGGCTTTATCGAGAAACCAAAGACCGAAGAAGAACTCGCCAAAGTTCGCATGGATCCCGCCTGGATTGACGCTCGCGGAATCCCCAGCCAGGGCCGCGATTGTTTGGCCAGCATGGGTTTGTACATCTTCAACAA
Source organism: Rubripirellula sp. (assembly GCA_049680385.1). GTDB lineage: Bacteria > Planctomycetota > Planctomycetia > Pirellulales > Pirellulaceae > Rubripirellula. Next base: position 21,713 of record JBAUHR010000108.1, read on the forward strand.
AGATGTGATGGTGGACTTGCTGCGAAGTACCGATCACGAGGACTTTGGCAAAGAAGTGTTCCCCGAGGCTCTAAAGTCGCACAAGGTCCAAGTGCACCTGTTCGACGGTTACTGGGAAGACATCGGTACGATCCGCGCTTTCTACGAAGCCAACCTGTCGCTGGCCGGCAAGAACCCGCCGTTCGATATCCGAAATCGTCAGGCTCCGATCTACAGCCGACCAAGATTCTTGCCGCCGACCATCATGGGCGACAGCAAAATTACTGGCAGCTTGATCGCGGACGGTTGCCGCATTGGCGATAACGTCACGATCGAGAACAGTGTGATCGGTTTGCGAACGGTGATTGGTGACAACGTGGTCGTCAAAGATTGCGTCGTGATGGGTGCCGACCACATCGAAGACGCTGGCCCGCAACCCAACGGTGCCGTGCCCGTGGGAATCGGTGATGGCTCGACGATCGTTGGTACGATCTTGGACAAGAATTGCCGCATCGGCCAGAACGTGAAAATCGTCAACGACAAGGGCGTCGAAAACCAAGGCGAAGACGAGCCGTTGCAAGTCCGCGATGGAATCCCGATTGTGATCAAGAATGCCACGATCGAAGACGGCTTCACGATGTAAAGCCCGTTCGCAGGAAGCGTGCCTTTGGTCCCTAAACTGCGTTGCAGTTGAGGTCACACCCTTTGTGGCCCTGCGACTCCGTTCGCTGGGTGTACGACGTGATGCGTCAACTGCTTTGCAGTTGAGATCCCGCGAGCGGAGTCGCGGGTCCCCGTTGGGTGCCCGTTAGTCTGGCGTGTCTAGGTATGGGTCTTGGCCGATTTCACGCTGCATTTTCTTGCGTTCTTTTTCGTGGTGCATCAGCACCATGCGGTCGCGAAAGTGTTTCTTCTCGACTTTCAATTGGGCCTTTCGGAACAATTTCGCAAGTCGGTCGACCGATCCGCCGGTGGCGGCCCCCTGAGTCTTCAATCGCTCGGACTTCTTGACGCCCAAGCCTGTTTTCAAAATATCGTCGTCAAGCGACAAGTACTGGCGGTACGAACCGCTGTCACCTTGCCGACCACAACGCCCGATCAATTGGCGGTCAATCCGAGCCGCGTCGTGCAGTTCGGTACAGATCACATGCATGCCACCAAGCTTTTCGACACCGTCAGACAACTTGATGTCGGTACCCCGCCCCGCCATGTTCGTCGCCACCGTGACTCGCCCGGTTCCGCCTGCCGCCGCGACGATCTCGGCTTCTTGTTCGACATTGTTCGCATTTAGAATCTTGTGATCGATGCCAAGTTCGTTCAGCATCCGCGACAGCAGCTCACTTTTGTCGATCGAACGTGTGCCGATCAAAATCGGTCGACCCGTCGCGTGGATTTCTTTGATTTCTTCGACGATTGCCTGAAACTTGCGTTCCATCGTGCCGAACACTCGGTCCTTCAATCGCGTCCGACGAGGCGGTTTGTTCGTTGGCACTCGCAGCACCGGGGTGCGATAGATCCGTCGCAGTTCGCTGGCGCTGGTCGCCGCCGTACCGGTCATCCCGGCCAAGTGAGGATATCGCAGAAACAGATCCTGGACCGTGATCCGAGCCGCTTGGCCGGTTGGCACGCTGATCTCGATGTTCTCTTTTGATTCAATCGCTTGGTGAATCCCGTCACGCCATTTTCGGCCTTCGGCCAAGCGTCCGGTGAATTCGTCCACAATCACGATCTCGTCCTCGCCCTTATCACCGGGCCGGACAACATACTGGCGGTCCAACAGGAACTCGCGGTGTACTTTGATCGCCCGCTCGGTGTATTCGTACAAGTCGACCAGCCCCATCGTGCGAACGAGGTCCGATTTCGGCAGCGCGCGGACCTTTTGACGGCCACGTGAACTCAATTCGTACTGTTTCGTATCCGGATGGATCGTAAAGTGATCGTCCAATTCGTATTCGGTCGCCGTATCAGACGCCCAGCGATACGTTTCGACGATCTGGTCGCGGACATTGTCTTCGATACTGCCGATGATCAGCGGCGTCCGGGCTTCGTCGATCAGAATACTGTCAGCCTCGTCGACCAAGCAGAAGTGCATGCCTCGCATCACGATTTCGTCGCCGCTGCCACCAAACCCGGCCCCTCCATCGCCCAACATCTCCGTTTGCAGTCGGTTTTGGGCACGCAGCAGCAACCGGTCACGCAGAAAATCAAAACCGAATTCCTTGGCCGTGCCGTACGTGATTGCCGCGGAATAAGATTTGCGCCGCGACGTCTGATCGTCGGGCGTTTGGATGATTCCGACGTCGACGCCCAACATCGCAAATAACGGTTGCATCCACTCGGCATCCCGTTTGGCCAAATAATCGTTCACCGTCGCAAGGTGCGCGCCTTTGCCGGTCAACGAGTGCAGATAAAGAGGCAGCGTCGCCGTCAACGTTTTACCTTCGCCCGTCTGCATCTCGGCAACGTACCCTTCAAACAAGGCAATGCCGCCGATGATTTGCACGTCATAGTGCCGCATCGACAGTGCCCGACGACCGGCTTCTCGAGTCAATGCGTAGGCCTCGGGAAGCAGTGTCCCCAGTTTCTCGCCAGCCATCGCGCGGTACCGAATTGCTAGCGAGCGTTTGCGAAGCTCGGTATCCGGTTCCGCCTTTAGAGTCGACTCGAGTGCGTTGACTTGCGCCAGTTGCCGTTTCCAACGAACCAGTTGAGGGCGAAATCCTTGACGCGAGATCACTGACAACGTTTTACCGGAGTCATTGCCGCGTCGTTTATTGGCCTCGTCGTCGGACGATGGTGCCGGCGGAGGTGCGCCCGGTGGCAAGCTGGATGCGGGCGAATCGGAATCGATGATGTCGGTGATCTCGCCCGAATCCGAGATTTCACCGATGTCTTCGCCCAGGTCTGCACCGGTACCAGCAGGTTGCGGATCGATTTGCGGATCGACCTGCGAATCCATGTCGTTTGGGTGCGAGGGGTTCTCGGAGTTGGTATTTCCGGCCGACATCGGTACTACTTCGTCAAAAAACGTTGAAAAGATTGGGCACGACGAGGGTCAAAACACCCCACAAAAGGGCTCAATCGCCGTGAAACATGCATTCTAGTGCATCGTTTTGAGATGCTAGGCAAACTTTGACGCTTTCGACCGTCAAGGTAGGCAACTTGGAGCAGGTGTTCGGCCTCTACGGACGGTGCTGCATATACCAGTGGATCCAGTCGATTGCCTTATACCAGTCAATCAGTGTTCCCGGACTGTACGAGACGTTTTATGAAAACCAATTTGAAGAAGCTGGCCCTCACAGCAATGTTGCTTTCTGGCTCCAGCATGGCAATGGCAGATAATGGTACTTCGACAATCGGAGATCTTCCCGGATACGGCGAAGATGCTTACTTCGGTGAAGAAGCCGCTTACTCTGACACAACAGAAATTTATGACAGCGAAGACGCTGCCTATCAAGACGAAACTTACGACGACGGCTTCGTAGCCCCGGTCGCTCACAGCGAGCGTTCGGTCATTGCACGAGCTCCCCGTCGCCGTTCGGTTCAAACACCGGCCCATGCGACCGCTTACGCACCAGTCCAAGCATCGCAAATGCAAGCTGCTTCGTTCAGCGGCGACTGCGGTTGCGAATCAGGAAACTGTGGCGGCGGATGCGGCGTCGAAATGCAATACAACATGGGTGCTAGCTGTGGCTGCGAATCGGCAAGCTGCGATGGCGGATGTGGAATCGGCGGCGGATGCGGCACGGCAAGTCGAATGACGAACTTGTTCAACACCTGTGACAGCAACGCTTGGGCGTCGCTCGAAGCACTGTTGTGGTTCGCTCAACCCCGTGACCTTGCACCACTGGTACTAGGATCTGATCCTGGCACTTTGCCGGTTCTTGGCCAGCCAGGCAACGTTCGAACCTTGTTCGGCGGCGAAGGCGAAACGGATATGTCGGCCGGCTTCCGAGTCGACGGCGGATTCTGGTTGAGCGATCATGTTGGTGTTGGCGGACGTTTCTGGATGCTTGACGAGAGCGGCAGCGACTTCAGCTTCAGCGGCGACGGCAGCGATCAATCGGTCGGCCGTTCGTACTTCAACACTAGCCCAGGTGCCGTTGGCGAAGACGCTTTGTTGGTCGCCCAACAAGGCTTGTTCCAAGGCAACCTGCAAGCTGAAAGCTCGCTGGACATCTTGGCGGCCGAAGCATACGCTCGCCTGCGTTTCGGAACTGGCAAGCACTGCAACCTCGACTTCATCGGCGGCTACTCGCATTTTGAAATCGACGACTCGCTGTCGATCAACTCGACAACGATCAACTCGACGACTTCGGGTGGCAACCCAGTCGGCACCATCCGTACGTTCTCGGACCGCTTCGGTGGCGAAAACGAATTCAATGGTGGTCAACTTGGTTTCGACATGATCATGCATCGCGGTTGCTGGACCGTCAGCTCGCTGACCAAGGTTCACTTGGGC
>JBAUHR010000109.1:0-12048 GCA_049680385.1 Rubripirellula sp.
AACATCCAACGACCAAACCACCCCCTCAAGACATCCATGAATCCCCTTCGCAATCTTGTCCACCCGCGCGACGAAATCATGCAAACGATGGATCGGATCTATCGCTATCGCATGACGACCACGTCCGGCGGCAACCTTTCGATCCGCGATGACGAAGGAAACATCTGGATCTCTCCGGCACGTGTCGACAAAGGCGCTCTGACGCGTCAAGACATCGTTTGCGTACGAGCCGATGGGACTGTCGACGGACTGCATCCTCCGTCGTCCGAATTCCCCTTCCACAAAGCGATCTACCAAGCTCGCCCGGACATCCGTTCGATCGTTCACGCGCACCCGGTCGCTTTGGTTGCCTTCAGCATCTGTCGGCAAACGCCCAACACACGGTTGTTCCATCAAGCTCATTCGGTTTGCGGCAAGCTCGGGTTCGCACCGTATGCGTGCCCCGGTAGCGAACAATTGGGCAGCAACATTGCGGCGACTTTTGCCGAAGGCTGCGACAGTGTGATTCTTGAAAACCACGGCGTTGTCGTCGGCGGCGAGTCACTCGCTCGCGCATTCAAGCGTTTCGAAGCCTTTGAATTTGCCGGCAAGACACTGGTCAAAGCCAGCCAGCTCGGCAACGTTCGTTTTCTTGAAGACGCGAAACTGCAGCAAGCTGCCAACCGAGGCGTCGATTTCGATTCCTATGATCCAAGGGCCGCCACACCAACCGAACAAGAACTTCGCCGCCAACTGTGCCAGTTCGTTCGTCGCGGTTGCCGACAACGCCTACTGATCAGTACCGAGGGCAGCTTTTCGGCTCGCGTCGACGACGATTCATTTTTGATCACGCCGACGCAAAAAGATCGCGAGCTGATCGAAATCGACGACATCGTGCTGGTCAGCGGCAACAATCGCGAGTATGGCAAACTGGCCAGCCGAGCAGCCCGTGCCCACCAAGCGATCTACCGAAAACATCCATCGGTCCAAGCAATCGTGTTCGCTCATCCAGTCAACGCGACTGCTTTCAGTGTGACTGATTCTACGTTTGACGTTCGCACGATCCCCGAAAGCTATGTATTCCTTCGGGACGTCAAACGCGTCCCCTATGGCACTCAGTATCGCGACGAAAACGAACTGGCGAGCTACGTTTCCGAGTCGTCGCCGGCAGCAATCCTTGAAAACGACGGCGTCATTGTGACCGGGCGAAGTGTGCTGGATACCTTTGATCGACTGGAAGTCCTAGAATCAACAGCCGAGGCTGTGATCAACGCCAAATCGATCGGCGAAGTGGCTACGATGCCTGATGCTGTGATTGATGAACTAAAATCTGCTTTTAACCTAAACTGATATGTCTATCGAAACTACCGACGTCATCCTGGTCGGCAGCGGCATCATGTCCGCGAATCTCGGCGCGATGCTGAAATGCTTGCAGCCGAATCTGAAGATCCAACTGTTCGAAGTGTCAAAAGAACTGACTCGCGAAAGTTCCAACGCTTGGAACAATGCGGGTACCGGACACGCTGGAATCTGCGAACTTAGCTACACGCCCGACCAAAACGCCGACGGAACCGTCGACGCGTCCAACGCGATTTCGATCTTTGAACAGTTCGAACAATCGCGTCAGTTTTGGGCCTACGCCGTTTCGTCCGGAATGATCGATACGCCCCGTGACTTCATCAATCCGGTCCCGCACATCAGTTTCGTACACGGCCAAAAGCAGGTCGACTTCTTGAAGGCTCGCCACGCTGCGATGTCCAAGCATCACTTCTTTGAAGAGATGCAGTACTCGACCGACCCTGAACAGATTCGACAGTGGGCACCGCTGTTGGTTGAAGAGCGCGGCGAAGGACCGATCAGCGCAACCCACATGGCGGGCGGCACCGACGTGAACTTCGGATCGCTATCGCGCAAACTGATCGGCTGGATGGCACAGCAAGATGGTTGCGGTGTCGCAACCGGGCACCGTGTCGTCGGATTAAAACGAACGCCACAGGGCTGGGACGTCACCGCCAAAGAGGTTGCAACCGGAAAGCAAACCACCACCTCGGCCAAGTTCGTCTTTATCGGCGCCGGTGGTGGCAGCTTGACCCTGTTGCAAAAGTCAGGCATCGACGAAAGCAAGGGCTTCGGTGGATTTCCGATCGGTGGCCAGTGGATGGTCTGCGATGACCCAACCATCGTCGCCAAACACCGCGCAAAGGTGTACGGCCAAGCACAAGAAGAAGCGCCAACGATGGCAGTGCCACACTTGGACACTCGCGTAATCGACGGCAAAAAAGCATTGCTGTTTGGTCCGTTCGCAGCGTGGACGACGCGGTTCTTGAAGGAAGAAGGCAGCCTGACCGATTTGCCGTTCTCGATTCGTCCCGACAACATCGCGTCGCTACTGAAAGTGGGTGCGTACAACCTGCCATTGGTGAAGTACCTGATCCAACAGGGCACGCAAAGCATGGCCAGCCGCATCAAGTTGCTGCGAACGTTCTATCCGGCCGCCGACGCGAAGGATTGGCGACTAATGGATGCTGGTATCCGCGTGCAAGCGATCAAACGCGAAGACGGCGAAGCAGGCATCGTTCACTACGGCACCGAAATTGTCACCGACAAAGACAAGAGCATCGCAGCACTTCTGGGCGCATCGCCAGGCGCTTCGGTATCGGTGGCACTGATGCTGAAAGTCATCCAGGACTGTCTGCCCGACTTGATCGCGCCCGCAGACGCCGCCGCACGGATGAAAGAAATGATTCCGACCTACGACGTTCCCATCCAAGACACCGCCACCGCCGACCAGTTCCGCGAAATTCACCGGCGCTGTGACGAAGTCTTGCAGTTGCAGGTCTAGCGCCGACCACACGGAACGAACACTCGGGTTCGTGTCCCCATGAAAACCAGCGTCCATTCGTGTTATTAGCGGGCAAATCGCAAGTAAAATTGCCCGCGAAGTACACCAATGTTCATGGGGTTTTTCGATTGAGTGTGCCGTGACGCGTCAAAGAACGTCCGGCTTGGCTCCTGAATTGCGGCGTTTCCAATGATACACAGCAAAAACGGAATCGCCTGAGCCGGACGCTCTCTTATGTGGCCGGGTCGCCAATCTATTCGGCGGTGACCGCCATCACGACGGGTGACACGACGCCGGGTCCGGTGATGAAATCGATTTGGGTGATCGACTCTTGTCGTTCCGGGTGAATCGCGAGATAGCGGATTTGCTGGCCTCGCAAATCGAACGCGAACTGCGAACCCGGAACGTCGACGCGGCGGATGTAATCGGCGAAATGCTGTCCGTTGCGAAGTTCGTGATCTTCGGTCGTGCCGTCGGCATAGTGCAATCGCACGGTCATCGCGACGACGTCCTTCGCACCATACGGAAAGGCCCATCCACCAACTCCGCTGAGTAAATGGATTGCTTTAGCCGGCCCATTGAAGAGCACCGAAGCAGATTTCGGCAGCGCCCGACTGATTTCACCATTCGGACTAAACAAAACGATCGCGTTGGGAACCGATCCATCACGAGGATCGATCAGTTGAAACGGCACGCCGGCGACTGTCTTGGGTGACCAGTCAGCAAACACCAAACGTTCTGCGCGATTGTTGCGGTCAGCAAACAGGCTCCGATCGCTTGGCAACGTTGCCGCTTTGCTCAAGTCAACCGGAACGAACTTGCCTCGCTTGACCAGAAACTCAAGCAAATCCGTCAACTCGTCGGGCGTCATTGTCTTTTCGAAACCCTCCGGCATGATCGACTTGGTCGACATTCGGAATTGATCGATGTCGTCACGCAAGACGCTGACTTTCTTGCCTTCGGTATCAAACAGTTCGATGGACGTCTTCGATTCCGATGCCAACATTCCATTGATGATGACGCCGTCCAAAGTCAACACGCTGTAGGCACGAAAGTTGCCTTCAACGTTGCGGTTGGGGTCAAGGATGTGAGTCAGCAATTCCTCCTTGGGGTGAACCGCCATGCCAGTCAAGTCTGGCCCAACCGTGGCACCTTCGCCCGAATGCATGTGGCATTTCGAACAGTGCTTTGCAAAGGCAAGCTTGCCTTTGACCGAATCGCCTTTCGTGTTTGCAACGAACGACCATTCTTCCAAAACTTTCATACGATCGGCACTCGGCAACGAACCACCTTGCTCGAGCAGCTTGGTCGCCAAGTCGCGAATCGTTCGATCCGAGTGCGATGCGAGTGCCTGTTTTTGATCCAGCGCAAGATCGGCAAAGGTCGCCGCACCACCTTCGATCCCACGCAACAGGGCGAGCGTCGAGGCGGGACGTTTTAGCAACAGCACGATGGCGGACTTCTTCAGTGTCGGCGTCATCCCCGAGAACCGATCGACGATTTCATCACCGAGTTCCTCTGAACGACTCGCCCCCAACGACTCGATCAGCCCCATCGCAACCGCCGGTGGCGTGCGTGGATTGACTTCGTCCAACAACGACACCACGATGTCATCATCGCCCGGCATGAACTCGACCAGTTGCCGTGCCGCGCCGATCCGATCTCGATCTGCAGCCGATTCGTCACGGACGACGGCAAGCATCGAATCAGCGATCTCTTGGCCGTATTTTGCAAACCGCTTGCTGCCCCAACGCGTCGCCAACTTGACGATCATTCCACGCGTGCCCGAATCAACGCTTGGCAACGCTTTCTCCAAACGAGTTTCGACAGCGTCGGTCATCTGAACCTGTTTCGAATCGTTTCTGACCGAACCGAAACCCACTGCGAAACCTTGGACGACTGCGTTTAGCAATCGCGGATCGGCTTCGGTCGCACTGGCCAACAAGTCGGCCGCGTCGTCGACATCATCACCACGTGCGTAGTGGTCAGCCGCCCGCCCGACGATTTCAATCGCACGCGGCGAAGGATCAATTACGGTGACGAGCGACTTCAACAGACTGCCGCTGTTGCGAGCCGCCGCGCTGGTCGCCGCATCAGGAATCCAACGATCAGCCATCGCACTTGGATCGTTAATCACGTCAAGCACGAGCGATGCACCACGATCACTCGCTGGCAAATCGGCGACCGCAAGAACCGCAGCCAAACGAACCTGGGCGTTTGCGTCACGCTGAACCTTGGCATTGCCGATCGCGTCGAGCGAAGCATCGATCGGTGGCAGCACTTGCAATGCGTTGCGGCGCACGCCGGCCGACGGGTGCCGCAGGGCAGCGAAAACAGGTTTGTTCACATCGGCGACAGAACCGTCGATCAATCCCAAACCGTGCAACGTCCACAACGCATGAATCGCGCCGACGTTCAACCCAATTTCGTCGACCGATTGGGAGCCAACCAAAGCCAACAACGACTCAGCCACATCGGTGTCGCCCCGTTCCACCAACAGTCGCTGAGCATGTTTGCGAACGATCATGGTCGGATCGGCAAGCGCACTGACCAGTTCCCCTGGGCTTGCCTTGGACAAGTCCGGCGTCCGCCCATGCTTCGAATCGTTGGCAACCAATCGATAGATTCGGCCGTGCTTCTTGTCTCGCAGTTCCGTTTCGTATGCCGCTCCCTTGCCCGTTTCGAATCCTTTGGGCGTCGGATTGTGCTGGACGATGTAGTTGTACCAATCGATCACCCAAACCTGTCCGTCAGGCCCAACCTCGGCCATGATCGGCGCGGTCCATTCGTCATCACTTGCGAACAAGTTGAACGGGCTGGTGGAACTGAAATCACTGCCGTTGGCGTCCAGCACAAACGAGCCCACTAGGTGGCCGGTCGGTCCGCAAACAAAACCGACTCGGTTCCAGTACGGTTTAGGATATTCACGCGCGGTGTAGAGCGCGTGGCCGGCCGCTGCGGTGTAGCCGCCGTGGTGATCCACTTGGCGCACTTTGTCAGTGATCGGATGGAAGTCGTTGGTGTCGGCGATCGACGACAACGTCAGCGATGTCGCCCAGCCGCGAACTTGCTCGTAATAGCGGTTGGCGATTGGCATGTAAATGCTTGGATTGCCGTTGGCCGTCGAGCCAAAGATCAAACCTTCTTCACTGATCCCAAGGCCCCAGGTGTTGTTGTTGGTCGACCGAATGAACTCGACTTCACTGCCATCGGGCTTCATGCGAAAGAACCCCATACGAAAGTTCTGTTGTTGCTTTCCATCCGCGATCGGCTGCGACTGGTTGTAGCCCTGCATCGCCCAGATCCAGTTATCCAGCCCGTACTGAAAATTGCTAACACCGCCGTGCGTGTCACCAAGTTTCCAGTTCGAGATCAAGACTCGGCGCTCGTCCGCCTTGTCATCGCCATCGGTGTCCTTCAAGTACAGCGTCTCGGTGGCGTTTTGAACAATCACGCCGCCGCCAGAAAAAGCGATGCTGGTGGGAATGCTAAGTTGTTCTGCAAAGACAGTGAACTTATCCGCCCGGCCGTCGCCGTCGGTGTCTTCACAAATGCGGATCCGATCGCGAGCGGTTTCGCGTGGCTGCAATTCGTTGGGATAGTCAACCGTTTCGGCGACCCACAATCGCCCTCGTTCATCCCACGCCATGCAGATCGGTTTGCCACCCAGGTCAGGCTCGGACGCAAACATTTCAACATGCAAGCCCTCGGGAACAACAATGTGCATGAGCGATTCGTTCGGGGCGACCGGTTTCTGCATCGTGCTGAGCGGTTCGCCTTGCACGCCCCAGTCCTTGGATGGCGTGTAGTTTGGAATTTGACCGCCAACATCGACGTACTCAAACGGCTTCAGATCCTTTGGCATCGCGGTTGTCTTTGGCACGGCGAACGGACGATCCGACAAATAATCGCCGGCAGCTTGCGGATCATTGCCTGCGGCCCAGCGAATGCCTCGCTCGACTAAGTTTTGAAAACCAGGATTCATCCACGTCCGACCGTCATGCCCCCAAGCGGTATAGAAGACTCGACCAGCGCCTTCGTTACGAATCCAAGTCCACGGCTCACGTCCCTCGGCATCGACTCGGTATTCCAAAACGGTCCGGTCTTTTTCGTTGTGCAGATGATGCACGTACGTCTCGTCCCAACTCTTGAAGCCTCCAAACCCCGACATCAATTCGTGACCCGACTTTGAATCTTCGGCGCGAAAGACGCCTGTTCCATGACGCTGAAATTGAGCCCCCATCAACGCCACCAACTCGGGCTGATTTCGGAAACAGTACGTCGCACAGTGCAGCGGCACAAAACCGCCGCCGCCGGTGACGTAGGCAAGCAGCGCATCAGCACCGGCCTTATCGATCTCGTCGATGTTTGCGTAAAGTGCAAAGGCGTCAAACTGTTTCAGCTTTGCCAAGTTGACGTCCGCGACCTGATCGGTGTACGTCATCTTGATGCCGCGAGCACTCAGGACCGGCTGCAATTCGCCAAAACGAACTTTCGGCTGGTGCGAGCCGCTGTCACCCAAGAACAAAACACGAATGTCTTCGCAATGACCCAGCGATGGCGAACTAGCCAACATCAAACCAGACAATGCGAACACGGTGGCAACGAGGAACTTCATGGTGCGTTGGCTTTTCATAGAGAATCAAACAGTTGGGGCAGTCGAGTCGATTGACTAGGACCGTGCAGCCGGCTTCAACGTAAACTCGGGTAGTCGCACAATTTGACCACCGTTGGTCGCCGACTCGTGCGCGCAGATGCCGACGCAAGTCCAGTTGGCCGACGTCACCGCGTCAGGGCGAGGTGACCGGTCATCCAGCACCGCACGAACAAACTCGTTGACCAAGTGAGGATGCGATCCACCGTGTCCGCCGCCTTGCACGAACGAAAGATGATCGGCATCGTGAATCTCTTGCGCCTGCGTGAAGCGGCGAATCGGCTCAGGCAATCGATCGGCAAAATCGGGGACTTCGATCGGCTGAGCGATTTCGGATTCGGGTTCCTTCGCGGTGTGCAACACATGAGGCTGGTTTTCGATCAGCGTCCACTCGAAACTCTTTTTCGTTCCGTACACATCGAAGCTCTCGCGGTACTGACGCGCGACGTCATACAGTGCTCGCCAAACATGCGCCGTCAGGTCCGTGTCTTGGATCTTGATATGGCAGGTTTCCACCGCAAACTGACAACCAGATTTCTCGGCGATGTCATCACGAACAGTTCCCGAACCGAAACAACTGACGTATTCAGCAAGACCGTCGACCAGTCCAAGGCAGGGGCTGACCACGTGAGTCGCGTAGTGCATCGGTACCATCTTTTCCCAATAGTCGGGCCAGCCGTCCATGTCTTGGGGATGCGAAGCCGCCAAGTGTTGAATCTTGCCAAGTTCGCCTCGGTCGTACATATCCTTGATGAACAGAAACTCGCGGCTGTAAACGACCGTCTCGGCCATCATGTACTTCAGTCCCGTCTCTTCGACCTTCTCGACGATCTGGCGACATTCGTCAACCGTCGTGGCCATCGGCACCGTACACATCACATGCTTTCCCGCATCGAGCGCACGCAGCGACATCCAAGCATGGTCGCCGATCGGGCTGTTGATATGCACCGCGTCGATATCGGAATCAGCCAACAAGGCTTCGAAATCGGTGTACCGTCGCTCAATGCCAAATTGGTCCGCCGTCTTGTTCATTTCGGCTTCATTGCGACGGCACACCGCGATCACTTCGGCGTCGGGGTGAGCGTGGTAGATGGGGATGAACTCAGACCCAAACCCCAATCCCACCATCGCCATTCTGACTGTCCGATTATTCATTCTTTTACGTTCCACTTTTCAAAAGACTGGGGGTTTGTAATACCGTGCTTTCTGCACGGAGCAATTCTGACATTGATTGTTAACGGAGTATAGATTTCGGGATCAGCAATAAAATGAGAAAACGCGAATGCGTTATGTGAAATTTTACCTGAATCAAAAACGCGATTTAGGTACACTCCGAAACCATGGCAAAGCAGAAATCTGTCGCACTGCTCATTGAAACTTCAAACGCTTACGCGCGAGGTTTGCTAAGCGGTATCGCGTCGTACATCCACGAGCACGAACTTTGGTCGATCCACTTGATCGAGCAAGAGCGGGGTGCCCCGCCGCCTTCCTGGTTGAAGAACTGGGAAGGGGACGGTTTAATCGCGCGCATCGAAAACGATGAAATCGCAAGTGTGGTCCGCAAATTGAAGATTCCTTTGGTGGACGTCAGCGCGGCGCGCAAGGTGCCCAACATTCCCTGGGTCGAAACCGATGACATCGCAGTCGCAGAAATCGCGTTCGAGCATTTTCGCGAACGAGGATTTGAGCAATTTGCTTTCTGCGGCGAACTGGAATTTCAATGGTCAACCCAACGTCAACAAGCATTCGAGAACTGCGTCACCTCAGCCGGCTATTCCTGCAGCATCTTTACGCCGAAGTCGAGCCCGACAAGATCGCTCTCGCTAAAACGCGAGCGTAACCGAATGGCGAAATGGTTGCTTTCGTTACCACGCCCCACCGGAATACTCGCTTGCTACGACATCAAGGCCCAGCAAGTTTTGGACGTTTGCCGCGAATACGGCATCAAGGTTCCCATGGAACTGGCGCTGCTTGGTGTCGACAACGACGAACTGCTTTGCGATCTGTGTACACCGCCACTTTCAAGTGTGATTCCGGCGGCGTTTCAGACCGGTCGTGATGCCGCAGCGATGCTGGACGTTCTCATGAAAGGCGGAACCGTAAAGCCGCTTTCGAAACTCATGAAACCGCTCGGCATCGCCACGCGGCAATCGTCGGATGTCCTTGCGATTGAAGATCCGGACATTGCGAGCGCCGTTCGCTTTATCCGCGACCATTGCTGCGAAGGAATCAACGTCCATGACGTCTTGAAGTCCGTTCCGCTGTCACGCCGCGCTTTCGAAAGTCGTTTCCAGTCAATCGTTGGCCGCACGCCCCACCAGGAAATTGTTCGCCGACGAATCGCCCGAGTCCGACAATTGTTGATCGAAACGGAACTGACGCTGCAGCAGATCGCCGAGCGATGTGGATTCCAAAACCACGAATACATGAGCGTTGCATTTCGACGCGAAATGGACTCGCCGCCGGCAACCTACCGTCGGAACGCCCGCAAGCACTACCAAAACTGATCGACAGACACCCGCTTTCTTGTGGCTCAATTATCGAACCACGTGTTCCGCGCACGACCAACAACGCTGGTAGTCTCGGTAACCCTTGCCGGCCAGATAACCAAAACCGCTCTCAAAGGTATCGGCAAAAATCTCAAAAAACTCGATAAATGTGTTTTTTTCTGCCGCAACTCTGGCATTTCGGTTGTTTCTGAAAAACGGAACCCCCATAGTGAGAGGGCAATATCGATCTTCGCGTCGATGCTTTTCACCGCTTTCCGAAGCACTTTTCACTGCACTTTTCTCGGGGAATTTTCATGAAGTCCATTTGTTTGCTGGCCTTATTTTGCGTCGGCTTCGTTTGTTCGGTCGGATGCGAGAGCTCGAACGAGCCGATACCGGTCACGACCAGCGACGACGATATCGCCGCTTACGAGGCATCACTTTCCGAATCCGATGGCGGCAACGAAGAGCAATAGCCGATCGCCACGGAGTGAAAATTTTGGACGAGGATTTCTTCGTCCGTCTTTTGTTCGTACTTTTCTTTGGAGACAGATCATGACTAGAAAACATTCAGGTTTCACGTTGGTGGAACTATTGGTGGTCATTGCGATCATCGGCGTGCTGGTGGGACTGCTTTTGCCGGCGGTCCAAGCGGCACGCGAAGCGGCTCGCCGGATGAGTTGCAGCAACAACTTCAAACAGGTTGGGCTGGCAATCCACAACTACCACTCGGCCTACAAGCAGATGCCGATGCATGGCACCGGTGGGACCAACGAGACAGGCGATGGTTGGGCACTTGCCGATGACCCTGGACCAACCGCAGGTCCGCCGGTGGGATACTCGCGTCACATGCTTAGCTACCTAGTTGGAATTCTGCCGTTCATGGAACAACAAGCGGTTTGGGAGAACATCTCGAATCCATCCGTCGATGAAGAGGGCGAATCTTGGCCAGCGAGCGGACCGGCTCCCTACGCGATCCGCTACAAACCTTGGGCCAGTGACATCCCGATGTATCGTTGCCCAAGTGATCCGGGCAGCGGATTGCCAACGGTCGGTCGTACCAATTACGCCGCCTGCACCGGCGATGCGACCAGCCGCAGCCAACTTGGTGCATCACGATTCAACGGCGGACAAGGTCGCTGGCAATACCAGAACGAGACTTGGTTGGTGAGGCAATGCCGTGCTTCGCTGCGTGGTGCATTCGTGCCACGGAAGTCCTCGAAATTTCGCGACATCCTTGACGGGCTGTCCAACACGATCGCGGCGGGCGAGATCTGCACCGACCTGGGCGACCGAGACATCCGCACCGCGGGTGCCCAGAACCAAGGTGGTTTGAATAATGACGCGGGTTGGGGACAGGGCACCATGCTAAATCCCAAAACCTGCGAAGACGCCAACCTAATCGATCCGCTTCGCCCTCGGTTTTGGGCAGCCGGAACGACCGTTACGGCAAACGCCGTGACCCGTGGTGGTCGCTGGGCAGACTATCGTCCGCTCTACACCCAGTTCAACACGATCTTGCCCCCGAACAGTGAAGTGTGCTTGGGTGGTAACCACGGAACGCAAGGAATCATTCCCGCCAGCAGTCGCCACCAAGGCGGTGCACACATTTTGATGTGCGATGGTTCAGTGACCTTCATCACCGACTCAATCGATGCTGGGAATTCACGCGCTGAAACGGTGTGGCATCGAAACAACACAAGTGAAAGTTCCAACCCACCGGGCAGTGCAAGCCCGTATGGATTGTGGGGAGCACTGGGCTCGAAGGACTCAAGCGAAACGATCGACGAGTCTTTCTAAAGCTTGACCGAAACGGCAAATTCATTTGCCAACCATTTCAAGATCGTAAAGCCTCGCATGAATAATTCATGCGAGGCTTTTTTGTTCAGCGTATCATCCTTGACGCGCGATCTCGAATCAGCGAGGCGCCATCCACCACAACAGCAAATCGGGTGGCCAAAACCGTTCGGGCAACGGCATCACGTAGTGCGGGGCACTGCGTGAGACAACCAGTGGCATCGCCGGAGTTGCCAGTACTTTGCCAGGTAAGTGCTTGCGGACAAAGTAGGCCGTCGAGATCAAAC
>JBAUHR010000110.1:0-2253 GCA_049680385.1 Rubripirellula sp.
TTGGGCGAATTGCTCGAAGGCGGCCAGTCGGCTCGCGAAGGCGAAGCTGGCACGCTGGTCAATGGATACGTGTCCGGCGGCCCATCAGGATCGTATCTCAGTATGATCTCATCGCGTGAGGGCACGACGACGATGATGGCAGGTTCCATCACGGTCGTTGCCGATTCGCGACTGAACCGATTGATCGTCCAAGGAACCGCTGAAGACATCGAAGAAGTCGCCGGTTACCTAACGATCATCGACAAAGACGAAAGTATCGCGTCGATTGAAACCTACGGCCGTTCGAAAGTCATCGAACTGCAACACACCAAAGCAGCGGATGTTGCTGATTCAATTCGCGATGCGTTTGTTGGACGAATTGCCGAAGATTCGAAATCACAAGACGCGGGTCCGTCTAGCTTGAAGAGTTCCGCCACGCCGCGTCCAACCACCGCCGCACAAAAAGCTGCTGCTGCCAAAGCGGCTGCTAAAGAACCACCGGCCCGCAACCTGGAACCGAGGATGACGGTTGCCGTTCACGAGGCAACCAATTCGCTGATCATCACGGCGCCGGAAGCGTTGCTTGCCGAAGTCGAATCGTTGATCGAGCGGATCGATTCGCGTGGCGAGCAGGCGGTCGAAGTCATCACGCCCATGAACAGCGAAATCTACGGTCTGTTGCTGCAACAATTGACGTCCGAAGAAAAAGCAACCGGCGGTATCCGATCGACGGCCAAGCCCACTTCGGCTTCTCGCAGCACATCGTCCACACGCTCAACATCGCGAGGCCGATAGATGGCTTACCTCGTAACCGCACGTCGGCGAGACGCGTTCGTCGCCGCCACCGTCATGCTGTTGGGGCTATCGGTGCCGACGGATGCAAGTGCGCAATCGGGTCTACGGGAATCGCTTGAGCGACTCGACCGAAACCAGAACGGGAAGATCGACCCGGACGAGATCACGCCGCTCGCCCGTCCCTATTTGGAACGCGTTGGTGAAGCACGACGAATGTCGCTGGAACGCCCCAACGACATTTCGAAATGGCAAGAAGCCGCTCGGATCTATTATGCATTGGTCAACGGCGTCGCCCGAAAGAACGTCGAACCAGAACTCGAAACCAGCGTGAAGAAATTCGGCCCGGCCGACGATGAGGTTTTGATCCCTGAGTTCGGTTTGCCTGAAATCAAATATCCCTACACGCAAGATGACTTGGACGATGCCGAACGCATTCTGCGTCGACTCGACCGAGACCGAGACGGATTCATCGACCGCGCCGAAGCTCGCCGAGGCGATTGGACTCACCGAGATCCGTTCGAAGAAGATTATGACTTTGACGGCCGACTTAGCCGACTGGAACTAGGCCAACGATACGCGCGTCGGCGATTGCTTGATGGTGCGTCCGATGAATTGGTGAAAAGAGCCAAGCGAGTCGGGAATGGCATCCGCCCGTCCGATGACGAATCGAAGCGTTCCGATGGCGACGATTCAAGGTGGTGGCGTCGAGGCGGCAGCAGTTTCTTTCTGACGGCGTCCGTTCTGGGGCGGTTCGACAAGGACCGCAACGGACGACTTGATCCGATCGAAAGCGTCGGCCTTGGCATTCCGACGAGCCGCATTGATGTGGATCGCGATGGGGAGCTATCGCGTGATGAACTGCACGCTTATTTGAGCGGTTTGCAAGACGAGGTCGGCGACGAGTCGCTTGGCGTGCCGACTTGGTTTTATGAGCGCGACCAAGATCGCGACGAACAAGTGACGATGGCCGAGTACACGGACGAATGGTCCGAGGAATCGCTGGCAACGTTCGCTGCACTCGACGTCAACGACGACGGACTGCTTACGCTGGCCGAAGTAACGCAGTCCGCTGCGATGATGGGTGGCAGCTTTGCGAACACGAACGCCGAAGTCTTGCCGCCACGCAAAACGACGATATCTGAAATCACGATCGACGAAGATTTCGCTATCGCTGATTTGAATGTCCAGCTTTCAATCACGCACTCGTATTTGAGTCAGCTAGACGGTTATTTGATCAGTCCTGAGGGGATGCGTTTGGAGTTGTTCACGGCGATCGGCGGCAGCGACGACAATCTGGACCGGACCATCTTTGACGACCAAACAGACACTCCCATCACGAAAGCTCGGGCGCCGTTCACCGGATCCTATTTGCCCGAAGCGATCATGAATCGCCAGCCGGGGCTAAGCCAATTCAACGGAAAAAAGGCCACAGGCACGTGGCAGTTGGTGATTGCTGGGGCGCGCAGTGAACGATTCGGA
>JBAUHR010000111.1:0-8529 GCA_049680385.1 Rubripirellula sp.
AGGTTCAGCGCGACCCCGTTGCCGCCGAAGAGAACAACTCCGGTCGCGGCGAACTTGTCGTCCAGCATCTCGTCATTGCATTTGAACGGAGCGGCACGCCCGTGCGCGGACCAACGCGGATCAAAGCGCGCCTGTGCAACCCCACGGGCTCGCGCCCAACGGGCAGCGATCATCTCCGCGCCGTGCTTGCCACCCTTGTGGCAGAGGAAGATCTCCTGATTGCGGTTTTGTTTGATGCGGTCGCGAACCTTATCGAGCGTATTGAAGATCACATCAATATCCGTCCAGTCGGTTGCACCCGAGACGATCAGGGGAACCCCTTCGACTTTGGATTTCGCGGCCGTCTCGCGATCATGCTGTTCTAGGAGTTGCTTTGCTTCAAAGACAGCTCCTGTCTCTTGCGCTCGAACGCTGGCTCGCGACCCCGATGCCGGGATATAGCCATTGCCGGTTTCGACCTCGTAGCATTCCGCCGCTGCCTCGCTCATCACCTCGATAGCGCCGACGATCTCGCGCAACTGCAGAAAACGCGCTTGCGCCTCTTCCAAGGCGGTCTCAGCGATCTCCGATCCATCATGGGATTTTGCCAGAGCCCCGATCTTGTCTGCGGTACGATCAACTTCTTTGCCGAGAGCAACTTTGCGGCGCTGCAGGATTGTCGCCAGCCCGTGGGCGAGTGGTTCGATCTCGGCCTCAAGGCCGGTATTACGCAATTGGCCTAGCAAGGCCTCAAAGGTTTCGCGGATGATGCTGTCTTTTAGGATGTGATCCACAGGGATCGGCAGGTCTGCATCCGTCTCCGTCAGGCCGAATAGTTCGATGGTCTCGTAGGTGTTCGCTTGGTCGTAAGCCATGTTCTTATCTCCAGATGTTTGGCTCACCACGTGAGTGTGGTGGCATGGCCGAAAATCTGGTTCACCGAATCTGCTTGGGTCAGGGACGGCAAAGCCGCCAGCTTGCTGGGCGCAAAAGTTTTCCGAGCGCATAGCTCGCCACAGGCGTGCTTTCAAACACCTGCCCGGCGTCCCCTCTCACCCCTCCCTCGCCGAAAAGTTTTGCGATCCTTGACGCGGGCTGATTTGGGGGCCATCCGGAGGATATGCTTCCACTCTCATGTGTGTGTGTTTGACGGTAGGTTTGCCCAAACGAGCAGGCAAACGGCGCGACCGGACGCGGCAGACGGATGAAGCGGCGGGATCGTTTTGCATTTTGCAAAACAGACCACAGCATAATCCGGCGAAGCGGCCGGGGAGCGACGTGCTCGTGAGACGGGCAAACCGGGATACCGGGCGCTGCGCCGCGGTGAGGCCGCATGGCCGAATGCGCGATCGACCAACAGTCGATGCTCACCTGCGACACGCGAAGCCGAGCGGGGGAGGCCGAAAGGCCTGGGCACTCGTTGATGATCAATTGATGTCGCTAACGGCAAAATAAAATTCAGCGGGGCGGAGGCAAAACACGCAGATTCATGTTGAACGGACGGATTCCGGACTTTCGCCGCAGCTGAATAAGTTCTTTCTGAAGGCACATAAAGCGGACGTTGGCTATTCGGTACGACGGTGCCTTGAGGAGTTTCGTACGGGAGGTGAATCTTGGCACCGAACCGATCCGGTCGTAGTTTAGACGAAAAAGCATCAGGTGGAAGATTGAGCAGTATGAACAGTCGGCGGCTGCTGACCGCCTGCGCACCAACTACTGCCGCAAGTCGCCGCTATTGCTGCTCTTGGACTGCACGAGCCAGTTTCGCGCCGCGTAATTTTTTGAATTTGTGGACAAACGTGCACGCACCTTGCGACCACAAGCATTATTCCAAACACCACACAGCAAGCTCGCTCGATTCAAGCCTATCGCACAAATTGTGATCAACCTTATTCGACGTCTTATTCTCGGAGGCCTTAGCCTGATTGGATAAGTACCACATGGACCGATAGGTAGAATTCATGCTACGAAAAACAGCTTGAACACGAAATCTCAAAGGCCGCACTCTAATCTCGGTACCAGCAAGTTTATTCATGATAGTTTCATCAGTCCGACTACAAAACTACCGACGTCTCAATAACACCGAACTGGTCCTGGGTGACCAGAAGACAGTTTTGGTTGGCGCAAACAATAGCGGCAAAACATCCTGTATCGCGGCCCTTCATACGTTTTTGGTAGCGCCGAAAACCCTACAACTGCGCGACATTGCCAAGCATCACTGGAAAGCAATCATTGCGTTGGGTGAAGAACTGGCAGCCAAAGAACCAACAGAAGAAGAGTTTAAAGATGCCACGAGCAAGCTAATCAACCTTTTGCCTTCGCTTGACATCAGGATTGATGCGGAAGTCAGTGAAGCATTCAAAGCCAGAGAAATCTTGCCCGACCTTAGTTGGAACGGAGGGCTGCTGGCATGCAGAATCCGGTACGAACCCAAAAATCCGACTGAGCTTCTGGATGCGTACAAGAAGTCCAGGGAAGTAGTTTCTGCACATAGCGACGTATCCATGTGGCCGAAAAATCTATTTGATTTTCTGGAGAAAGGGCAAAACTTTTCAAACTTCTTCGTCCAAAAACACTACATCCTCGGCGCTGATGATGCGGCTGGCGGCGAACCAAGGCTGCAGCCAATTTCCGTTGAAGTTCTCAAAACCCTCATTCGGGTAGATGTAATTTCTGAGCAGCGTGGTCTTGGCACGGAAGATGGGGGCAGTAAGCGAGCAGCTTTCTCTGAGAAACAGCAGCTCAGCAAGCTCTTGCGAAACTACTACGATAGCTTTCTCAACCCAGAAGACTTCCCTGAAGAGGGTGACATTGAAGCCCTCAAGCTTAGACAGAACGTGGAGGAGGATTTCACCAAGCAGCTGGGAAAGCAGTTTAAGAATCCACTAAAGGAGTTGGCCGACATGGGGTATCCGGGCGTTGGCGGCAACCCCAGTGTTGAGATTGCCGCCAAGATTAGTGGTACTGACGCACTTCAGAAATCGTCTTCTGTTCAATACCGGTTCGACAAATCAGATGAAGATACGCTGCCGGAAAGCTACTTAGGATTGGGATATCAAAACCTAATCTATCTCACTTTTCGATTGCTTGAGTTTCGCGACCGTTGGATGCGTGTCGGAAAATCGACATCTACAGACAGTCAACTCACGGAAGAAATCGAACCAGTTCATCTAGTTTTGGTAGAGGAACCAGAGGTGAACCTGCACGCCCAGGTCCAAAGGGTATTTGTCGCCAAAGCCTACGAAAAACTTCGGAACCATGCCAAACTGGGTGACCTGCCCCAGTATCGAACGCAATTGGTGGTGAGTACGCATTCGAGCCATGTGGTGAACGACGTAGACTTCAAAGATCTTCGATACTTCCGACGGTGTGCCAGCGACAAGTCTGTTACCATGGATCACACAGTAGTCGAAAACATGTCTGACCTGTTTGTGAAGCCAAAAGAAGAACTGCGGTTCGTTCGCAAACACTTGAAGCTCACACACTGCGACATCTTCTTTGCTGACGGCGTCATTTTTGTTGAGGGTCAAGCTGAGCGTCTGCTGGTCCCAGAGTTCATCGCTCGCAACCACCCCGACTTGACCAGCCGCTATGTATCTATCCTGGAGGTTAGCGGAGCACACACGCACAAATACCGCGAACTTGTCGAGAGGCTTGGCGTGCGCACCTTGGTCATCACCGACTTGGACTCTGTAGACGATGATGGAAAATGCGCAACAAAACGCGGTGCCAATCAAGAAAGTAACAATGACACACTCAAGTCATGGCATCCGGCCAAGGCAAAAATTGACGAACTCTTGGATTTGTCGCCTCAAGATTACGCAACAATATCCGCAGGAGCGCCACTGTATGTCGCCTACCAGCTTCCCATCACGGTAAATGGCAAAGAAGTGCTATGTCGTACCTTCGAAGATGCTCTCATCGCTTCCAACCTGGGAAACGAATTCTTCACGAAGAAGAAAACCATCGAGGATGCAAACGACGAATTTGAGAGTGGAAAAGGTGATCTAGCAACTAGCCTATTCGAGTATGTTCAGACGCTGACCAAGGGAGATTTTGCCTTCAATTGTCTCGTCCACCTTACCGAGAAGGATGAGAATACTTTCAACGAACCAGACTATATTTCTGAAGGCCTGAAATGGCTTGAGGTACAGCTTAAGCCAGGAAAGTAATTGTCGCGTATGCCAGAAACCAATTTCCTAGCTGATGTAGGCCCAATCGACACTGACAACCCAGTGGATTCCGGTATCCAGAAGTGTCTAGATGAGAAAACGAAAGAGAGCTTCATAACCTTCGCTGGTGCTGGATCTGGGAAAACCTATTCGCTTGAGAAAGCGCTACAATTTATCAGAACTCAGCACGAAGATAACTTCAAGCGCGAAGGTAAACGCGTAGCCGTCATCACGTTCACGAACAATGCCGCAGACGAAATTTCTGAACGAGTCGAACACAGTCCAATTTTTGCAATATCGACCATCCATAGTTTCTGTTGGTCAATGATTGGTGGTTTCAATCTAGACATCACTGAATGGTATCGAGCAACGATCCCAATCGAAATTGAGGAGCTCATTGAGCAAGAGAGACGTGGTCGCGCAGGCGCGGCATCAGATGCACGTAAGCAGAGGATTGCACGCTTATCAGAGCGACTTGAATGGCTAGAGGAGCCTCGCGAATTCACCTACGATCCAAACGGCATCAACGCTTCTCAGAACTCACTGTCCCACGCTGATGTCCTAAAGATTTTTTCCTATCTCTTGAGCGGCAAGCCATTGATGGCGCAGATCGTATCTACCAAGTTTCCCTTCCTCTTCATCGATGAAAGCCAAGACACCGACCGGGCTGTTGTGGCTGCGGTACTTCAGCTTCAAGATGCCATGTCTGACCATATCACGATTGGTATGTTTGGAGATGTTATGCAGCGAATCTTTGGAAGCGGGGAACCGGAACTCGGCAAATCGATACCTGTTAGTTGGAGAGAGTTCGACAAACTAATGAACCATCGAAGTGCCAAGCGTATTGTTGGCCTTGGCAACCAAATCCGCAAAGAAGATGATGGACGCCAACAGCTAGCCAAAGATGGTACGATTGATGGAAAGCTAAAGTTCTTCTTGTTACCGGCTGACACAGCAAACAAGGAAGGTGTCGAGGCTCAAATCCGAGAAACCATGGCCGAACATACCGAAGACCAGGGCTGGACAGATACAGAAGATCAAGAAACAGCGGTTCTTTTTCTTGAGCATAAAATGGCTAGTCGCCGGATGGGCTTCCATGCATTGGCCGACGCGCTAAGCAAATCAACACGCATTAGGGGTCTAATTTTTCAAGGTGATGTGAGCGAACTCAACTTCTTTGCAAAAATTGTACTGCCGCTAGCTCAGGCTTCACGAGACGCTGATCAGTTTGAGTTGATGTCCTTGCTCCGCAACAACAAATCCCCCCTTCTCACTGATACTAACTTCCTAGCAAACCCGGACGACCCGCTTCGTCCAGCCCGTGAAGCCGCAATGGAACTACAAAAACAACTAAATGAGCCAGAGCCAACCCTATTGGATATCTTGCGTCTGATTTACGATCGGAATCTACTCACAGTTCCCAACAAACTTCGAGCCTTTTGCGACCAACTCGATACGGAGGAAGTGGAAGCAGCGATTGAACAAGCTGCGAGCGATGCCACCGGCATAGATGCGGAGAAAGATGAAGAAGAAATCGAGGCAGATGAACTCGATGCATGGACGGCCGCACTGAGCACTCCCTTTTGGCAATTGGGGGGCTACCGCAAATACATCGATGATGACGCGATCTATCGAACCCATCAGGGCGTGAAAGGGAACGAGTTTGATCGGGTGATGGTGATAATGGACGATGACGAGGCCGGTGGCTTCTCATTCTCGTACGAGCAATACCTGGGTGCCAAAGAACCATCCAAAAACACCAAGGAAAAAATTGCAGCTGGCGAGGAAACGGGCATCGACCGTACTAGGCGCTTATTCTATGTCACCTCCACGCGCGCCAAGAAAAGCCTTGCTCACGTGATTTACACGAAAGACATCCCGGCGGTTCGCGCAAATCTACTGGATCGAGGATTTGCGTCAGAAGATGAGATTGTTGAGATGTAGGTAAACGGATGATCGGGTTTGTAACCGCGACAGTTCCACATCGATTCATAAGGAATTTGTGTTGAGCATGCCAGCAATGCACTCGCGGCTGTGCAGTAGGTTTAGCCTACCTGATGAAGACTAAAATCGTGGGTGGCCAACAGCGCAGCTGCCCAGTGACTGTTAGAACGAACTACTCTAACTCCCGATCTCGTTGGCGCAGGCGTTTGACGTATTGGCTGTCGATGATTGCGTTGGGCTGCAAATCGAGCGCACAGTTCGTCAACGACGCCAGCGCGCCGTCCGTCAGCCTGAAGTCATTGGGAATTTGCCCGTAGTTGCTAGCCGAGTTTTCAAAAATAGCCGCGCGCAGAGCTCGCAAAAAATCTGCAAGAGAGGTCCGTCTGCTTGAGGTTGAAGCGCAGGTAATCGGGTCGTGCGAAGTGATCTAAGCCGCCGATGCATCACGAGCGATTTCTTGGACAACATCCGCTAAAGATGGCCAATATTTCAAATCAAACCGCGCACTCAAGTTTTTTAGGTCTTCCCTCACCCAAGAATTAAATAGATGGTTTTCCGTAGCTGCTTCCAAAATCACGTTGATACCGTGATAGTGAGTATCGCCGCCAAATTGGGAAGCGTTCTCAATTACTGCTCGATGTTCAAGAAGTTCGGCCAACTCAGACGCTTTGATTGAAATGCTGTCGTTGATCTCTTCAAGGCGTTTCCTTTGTGATCGTGCTTCTGACAGTCGTTCGGGGTTCCAGAAGGCCGCGACACTCAATAGCAGTCTAAGGAACACTTCAAGCGCAGGAGGCCTGGAGCCAAGTTTGTCATGGAGTTCGAGGTAGGCGTCTTGAAGCTCTATTGTCCGGGCCAGCAGGTACTCAGCAACGGCTGTTTCGCTGGTCAGCACACTATGCTCCGTATTGTACTCTATCTGCTTGCTGAGAATATTCTCACAGGACTGTATCGCGTGTTTTTTCATGGACATGTCTTTGCTTTCAAAGCGGTCTAGGTCTGTGGGATACATACGTTGAGCATTGACGCAAGTCGGTACCTGAAAGCCAAAAAGTTTAGCATTGTCGAGGTACCTTGGGTGCGGCAGGGCATTAGGGCCTCGACTAAGCCTAGGGAGTAAAGATGAGTTTAGATGGATTTCTCACGTTCATAGGCTTGATGATCGCAACCTACGCAATCCTAAGCCCAATCAGCCGCCTAAGACTTCGACTAAACATGTATCGGCAGTTGTTGCTTGGCACGGTTGCAGTCACTTTTGTCGGTTTTTTGGAGTTTTTCTTCGAGCTGAAATCAATCGCACCCAACAGCCTTAGTTGGGTTTTCAAATACTTTGGCTTTCAAGAGAATTCTGTGGGCTTCTCTAATCAGGAGGCAGCGTTTCTGATTGTTGTTGCTTGGCTGGTATTGGCTCTTCTGCTGCACGCTAATGCGAAACCACGCGCGATCAGCCTTACAAACCTTAAAGCGCTTTCCGAACGCTTGCACGACGAGGGCCGGCATCTTGAGCTTGTTGAGCTGGTAAGCCCCTATCTGGAAACGATAAAGTTCGCCGTTGAGAAGAAATTGCTTGGCCAGCGTTTCCACCATTGGATACTAGACACACACCAAAAAGCTACCAACCCTTTCCTTTTTGCTCTCAATGAAGACAAGTCGCCGCTTCCGCAATATGTAGCGAGACGGATCAAACCTTTGGCGTCATTGATCCCGGCGCGACGCAAGGCGCATCACGCTGCGTCGGAAATCGAAGACCTACTCCTTCAATCCGAAGGCGTCCGGCAACTTCTCGTGCGTTTGAAGCCGGCCTTTGCGATAGAGCTGATGGATCGTGTGGGATGGAAACATGATGAGTTTCGAACCCGGTTCTTCAGAGACGCAATCAACGACAAGGCCAGTCATTTCTACAATGAACTGAAGGCGACCCAAAACTGCGCCCGACCGTTTGGATTTGTAATTGATCCAAAGAGCGTCTTCCTCACAAGGTTCTTTGGTGATGCGAAAGTCGGAGCCAGGTACGGGATATGGAAGCCGGTAGGAGATGAGATAGCGCGCCTGATCCGCGCTGATTTGGAATACGCAGAACTGCTCAATGGTCCTTGCCCAGACGAGGAAGATCTTTGGTCTGACCCAACTTATAACACCATCCATTTTTTTGACATCATGGTGACATCAGCGGCTCGGCAAGACGTCCCTGACCATATGTGGCTCATGTACATGTCAGTGATCGTTCGGGAGTTGGAGGCAATTCACGACGTTAAAGATGACCGCGTAGACCTTGCGGCTGAGTTTCCAACCTTAGGCAACCGGCTAATCTATGAAGCAACCCGCTGCCTTCGGAAGTGGATACGCCTTGTCGGCGATTTGCCTAGCGACAGTTCGCACTTACGCGCGAACAACCTACAGGGCGTCGATGGACCCAGTATCCCATATTGGGCGG
>JBAUHR010000112.1:0-10271 GCA_049680385.1 Rubripirellula sp.
CGAACGCACCTCTGCACCGCATGAACGATACAAATTTCGGAGCAATCAAACTGTTCTTCTCGCTTAGGCCTGGGCATGGAACAACTCCGTGTGGAAATGAGGGACTCCAATCAGAATACCGATCAACCGCCGAAAGTCAACTGTTAGGTGGGTGGCACCAATCAACTGTTCCAAGTCCGGATCAGTCAAAGGATTCCTCACGTTTTTCACAAACACACCCGCCGCGTTAGCGGCTTACTTGAACCATGCGTTGGACCGGAGCGGCGGCAGCGCTTTTACGAATGGTTGGTCTTGGGTCGCCGCCCGGTCAACGCTAACGTTCGCCATCTAGAAGCTTTCGCTCTTTCACATTTAGGATCAATCTCAATGCTTTTACGGATTCTCTATTTGGCTCTTCCCTTTGCCTTGCTTTTCGGGTGCAGTAAGACTCCTGGTACAACCGTAGCTGAACCTCAACAAGTCGCCATCCCGCAAAGTACAGATGTTGTTGAATCAGCTACTTCGGACACCACAAATGCAGTTGCTCCAGAAACCGTTGCGGAGAGAATTCATAGCGCCATAGCCATGCTCGAGGCGAAGAAGCACAAAGAGTTTCTAGAATCCTTCTTCGTGCCAGAAGAACTCAAAGCAGCAAAAGACAGTGGGGATTACGACGATGTCGTTGAGAACTTCTCTAGCCGCAACGCTCCAGAGTTGCTGGACGCACTTCGGTCAATTCGGGGGACCGAACCGACGATGAGCGACGACCAAAAGACTGCTTGGTTCACAATCGAAGTGAGAATCGCAAGCCAAAACACGCTTGCTTTTGTAAATGTTGACGGTTCTTGGTTCATTCCAAACAAACCGCCGAAAAAATAGAGGACGAACAATGCGATGAACCGAAGTCGCGGTAGCCGGGCGATTCAGAAATGGCCACTGGTAGTTGGGTGGCACCCAACGAGGGTGGCACCCAACGAGAGAGAACTGTTACGTGGGTGTCACCGAACGAGAGAGGGCATTGCGGTTGGATTAGTAAAATTTTCATTTCATCCACAACTGGGACTACTCACAAACCCCAAGAGAACCAAAATGCCAAGAGACACAGCCGAAGAAACAAAAGTCAAACACGCCAAAGTCGTTGAGTACGCGAAAGCGAACTGGACTAGCCAAGCGGCAACCGAAATGAACGCGATCGCTCACGGGTACTCGCAAAACACTATCCGCTCGAGCCTTGCTGACGCAGGACTGCGACCGAAGGGTAGTCGTCCAGGCGTGCAAGATTCCGCACTACAGATCGTTGCTCTGTGGCAACGCAACATCCGTCAGTGCGATATCGTCGCCGATTTGAACGTCACACGGCAGTACATGTCGGCGGTGATCTCGCGGGCACGGAAGGCAGCGATTAACGGACCCGCATAGTTTTTGGCGTTTGTGGGTGTGGGCTACACCCGCTTCGTGTGAACTGCGTTCTTTGTGGCGATCGAAATCGCCTAGAACACCGTAAAAAGCAGTACCCCCACAAGGACTCGAACCTTGGACCCAGGGATTAAGAGTCCCTTGCTCTACCAACTGAGCTATGGAGGCGTGGTTGCTCTGACGTTACCGTCGTTGCTGGCTGAGAGTTTACCAATTTCTCGCGGCAGGGCAACTCGGGTTTCTCGGTTTATTCTTCTGCTCGTAGGGTGAACGATCCGAGGTGCATTCCGGAAGCTTCGTCGTAGGCAAATGTACCGCTGGGTGCGAAGAATTTTTCGAACTTTTCGAACGGTGGAAGCTCGTTTCGTTCCAACATTCCGACGACTTTTGCAGCTAGCTGGTTCTTTTCGCCCTGCTTCTTCAGGAACCTTCGCGTGTCGGGTGACTGGGCCAATTCGTAAATCTGGCGAATGTATTCCGAGCTACGTAAGAACGACACCATGAACGGCTTTTCGCCATCCAGCTTGCCGCCAAGCTCGCTGGCCACGAGTTCAAATTCAGGAACCGACACCAATTGATTGAGTGACCCTGACGACGCCCTCGAAGCCCGTTCCAAGAACTCGCGGCTGTCGCTGATCAGCAACCAGTTGCCTAGCACGGTGAAGCACGGTTCCGGTTTTCGCAGTCCGTCGGGCATGTTTCCGCCACGACCTGTCTTGATCAGGTAGATCACGTTGCCGCCAACCGTGGCGACTTCAATTCGTCCTGGCATTCGGTCACGAATCTTGGCGATCACCGATTTCGCTTTGACAGGGTCTTTGACTTCGAGTCCATGCAGTTGGACTTGGCTGTTGAGCTTGATCGGCGGCTGGACCCAGCGGCACGACACGTATCGCCCCGTCACTAGGTCAAGAACGTCCTCTTCGATCTCGACGCCCAGTCGAGTCTTCAAGGGCTCGGCTACAAAACGACCGAGCGGATCGGGACCTTGAAACTTTTCGAGTACCTTTCCGAAATTCTTGTACGTCGTCGGAAAATCCCAATTCACCGACGTGTAGCTGGTGACGTCGGACGGCACCCAATCGGGCGGCGTGGTTTCGACCGTTTCA
The DNA here is from genome assembly GCA_049680385.1 of Rubripirellula sp. Lineage (GTDB taxonomy): Bacteria > Planctomycetota > Planctomycetia > Pirellulales > Pirellulaceae > Rubripirellula. Next base: position 2,505 of record JBAUHR010000112.1, read on the forward strand.
GGTCGCAGGACACCAAAGAATCCGTCGCGTGGCGTGTCGATTAGGATGTGTAAATGACTGATCTCTTCGAACTCTTCGCCGCCGCGAAATGAACTACCACCGAGTCCGCGAATCTTGGCGATGCCGAGTTCTTCGACGATTGGCCAAACGAACGCGGCCGCGCCGCCACGTTTGATCAAACGTTCAACGATGTGATACGGATCAACGAAGAATGTCAGTTGTGGGCGAGTTGCTTCGGCGCCGATCGATCGCGACATCACGGACGTAAAGTCCGTTCGTTCAGCAAGCGTGGCTTCGTCGCTTTTGCCGATCCAGTGATCGAGCGCCCCGGATGCTGTTCCATGGCCAATGCCCAGCACCAACGTATCTTCGCGAAAGAAGTACTCGATTTCAGGACGCCCTTCACGCGGCGGCATCAAACGGATCAAGTTAGTTCCGTCGACCTTGGAAACACGCCGAACGTATCCCGATTGAGTCGCACCGGATTCAAGCTTATCAATGGCGGCCATCAAATCGTCGGCTTGTTTGCCTGCGTCAATGATGAACATGCCAGCAAACGAGTTTTGTTGGCGAGCTTTTTGCGCGATGCGGCGGCGGATTGCGTCGGGCGATTCGTCATCGGCATCGCCTTGAACTTTAGCCTCTTCCGCGTCGGACAAGTTTCCTGGCATCGCCGCGATCGCAACTTGGCCGCTGGGGATCGCCAGTAGTTCGTCGAGTGTCAGGCCGACTCGCTGGCCGACTTTTTCAAACAGTTCAGCGAGCGTTTGGTAAACATCGCCAGCCAAAGGGCGAAGCGATGGATCGGCAAGCATTTTGCCGACCGCCGAACCCGAAAAGTCGTCGCGCATTTGGTCGACGTTGTCCAGCCGGATGTACGCCAGCGTGTCATGCGGCAACATTCTTGGCGCACCGGGAACCGTTGATTCCGCAGCGTCGTTCGCTTGACTCGAAGCGTCTTGAGCATGCGTGGGTGCTTCGATTGCAGGAGCGACGATGGCAATCGAGAACGCAAGTAGTGCGGCGAGGCCAGGTTGCGAACGTCGGAAACGATGTGGCATGAAAAAGAGACTCCGGAAATGGTGACACTGGACGAGGAGCATGCTGAACGCGGTGAAACGGCCTGACGATTAGCTTAGCCGAAACAACCGCACCATTCCTGGCATTCGACACAATCGGATACATCTTGGCATCCGGATCAAATTTCCCGAGCGTTGGACACGGACGTCCGATTTCAGCGGAACGAAACTCGGCAATTGCGGTTAAGATAGTTGATCTGATTCCCCCAAATGCTCGCGTGGAGTTTCCAACGCTTATGATCCGTTCCAAGACAAGTTTCGTTGCCGCGCTGGCCCTGGCAACGTTTTCGATTTCCCTAGGTTCCACGACTGCGCTGGGACAAAATGCGGGGGCAACAACCGACGCAGGAGGCGTGGCGACACCCGGTGGAATCGGCAGCCTCGACGTGTCGACGGCTTTCTCGGCCATCGAACGTGGCGCCGCAGTTGGATCGACCGGATCTACCGGAGCAGGATTTAGCGAGCTGAGCGTCGCTCAACCTGGCGGTGGAACGACTGGCGCCCGGAGCTTCGGCGGCGGTGGCTTTGGCGGGCTTGGCGGCTTTGGCGGTTTGTTTGGAAACACCGGAACCGCAAACCAGAATGCTACGCCCGTCATTCGCACTCGCTTGCGATCGGCGGTGGAGGTTGCGGCACGGCCGAACGGCTATGTCCAGCAATCGGCAAACCGAAACCTACGTTCGGTACCTAACCGGGCAGGATTGAGCGGCGTTGGCGTTTATGTCGAAGACGGAACCGCCGTTGTGACGGGTGTCGTTCGCAGCGAACGGGATCGCCGAATGAGCGAACTGATGCTGCGGCTTGAGCCTGGTATCAACCGAGTCGACAACCGCATTACGGTTTCACCGTAAGTGACCGCGAAACTCGGACACTTTGCATTCCGCTGGACTGATTGCCGGTACCAAATTGGCCGGACTACAGATCGCCGAGTCCGTTAAGCTGGACCGGGAAGATTCGGTACAGGCCGTCCGTGAAGATTTGTTGGGCCCAATTGTTGAACCGCGTGATTGGTTTGTTGGGCACAATGATGACGTCACCATCGCGAAGCCAGATTTCATCGGCGGGTGTTGGCCGCTTGCCTAACATTGCACCCTGCAGATCAAGCACTGTCGAAATCAGACGCCAATCTTCCGCTCGCCGGAACACGACGACTTGTCGCAAGTTGCCACCGATTTGGTGACCACCGGCTGATGCAATCGCGCCAAGAACAGTCGTCGGTGCGTCCAATTGGATTCGACCGGGCTGGTTGACTTGTCCAAGCACGTGAACTTGGTGAGGTGCTTGCTGGGTCAGGATCGGTTCTGTGTCGATGCCAACGACGATTTCGTTGTAACGCAAATTGATTTCACGTTTCAGTTGGTTCAGCGAAAAGCCTTGGACACAGACTTCGCCGATGCCGGGCAAACGAATCTTGCCGTCGGGTGTGACTTCGACCGTGATCGCCTGTTGATTAAAACCGCTCTGTCCACCGACCGCGTTGCGAATGTCCTCGGCAAGTGTGTTTGTCTTGACGGGCGTTACGTCGATTGAGGGCTGCTTGACAAACTTTGAGTATTCCTCGTCAAGAATTTCTCGCAATTGTGCGACGGTTAAACCCGCGGCGTGAACTTGCCCCAACATGCGAACGGTGATGGTCCCATCGGGTTGAACGAGCAGTCCAGATTCCAACGTACCTCGCGTCAAGTCTGCGTCGGTGCCCGATTCGATCAGCACTTCGTCACCAGGTGTTAGCTTGTATTCACCATCGCGTTGGCGACGGGTGATCAGGTACAGCACTTGGACTTGGTCGCCCGGACGAAGACGATATTCACTTAGGTGGGCAAACCGCGATGGGCCTGCATAGCCGCCGGGGCCGTAGGCATCGAATGGCATCGGACGAATGTCACGCCAGCGAGCTTCGGCACCACAGTTGCCTTGGCAATCGACGCCGATCATGCATTTCTGACAACCACCGACGCACGGGTATCCGCCCGGCGTGTTTTGGCATCCGCACGAGCTGGCAACTGGATTGTCAGACAGGTCAAAGATCCGTGCATCGGATGAATCCACAATCGAAGCGGGCCCCTGTTGGGCAACCGCAGGATTCGCCATCACCCACAACGCACCGGCCAACACTGCGCCTGCGAAGACGACGTTGTTGTTGATCAGGCGGCGAGCGAATTGAGTCGTGTTGACGCTGTGCGGAATGAAGTTCATCGAGACCTACCGAAAAAATTGAGAGAACACCAAGGCTGTTTCACCTAGTCATTAGCGACCGCGGAATCGCGGCGGGCTAACACCGGTTACCAAGGTTTCTTGAATTTGCCTAACAGGCGTCGCAGGGCGTTGGGTTGTTTTTCACGATCGTGCTCGTCGACTTCCGTCATCGCGGGTTCGAACGGTTGCGATTGCGGCGAGTTCGTGCTGAATGCGCGGTTTAGCTTGGCACTAGCAAGAGAGGCCGGGACACGGTTTGTCGGTGACGCCGGAGTACTGGCAAGTTGGCCGGGCGGCATCACGGATTTGGACACCGCCGCGAACTCAGAAGGAGTCAGTTCGACGATCTCGGGTGTCTGGGCATAACCAGATGCGAGCGACTGGGCGGCTGGATTCGTGCTGTATGATTGAGTGCCGCTGTTTGGCTGTGAACCGGCACGGGATTGGATTGATGCGATCATTCGTGTCGCCGATTCTTGATCGCCGGACGATCGCATGACCTTCACCAGCGCATCGGCCGTTCGCGGGTCAAATTCAATGGACATCGAATGCTCAAGGGCCCAACGTGCTTCGCCAAACAGGCCGATGTCGGACAGATGCATGCCTAGCCGCGACGCCAGACTCGCGTTGTTGGGTTGGCCTTGCAACGCTGCCCGCCGAAGGCACAGTGCAGTTTCACTGGGCAGGGTTTTCGCATCGGCGCGGTCTAGGTAGACAGCGGCCAACAGGTCCATCGCTTGCGCGGTGACCTGTTCTTGACCAGCGATTGTGGCAAGATGAACTCGTGCAAAGTCTAAGTATCGGTCGGCAACATCGCTGGCTTCTAATGTCGTTGTAGAAACAGGATTGGAAGCGTCTTTTCTTGGCACGACTTGGGTTTGGTGGCTGCGTGCAATCCGGCGAATCGCTGCGTCATCGACTGCCCCGTAAACTCCGGTGAAGTCTCTAGCTTCTAAGATTGCGTTCTGACCGATTTCCAAATGCTGGCGTGCAGTGATCGTCGACGGTGAAGTCACAACGCCCGATTCCAATTCCGCCAAATCGATCGCTTCGGCCGCGTGTCGTAGTGCGTCCCATGCCGATGCCTCGGCTGACATCCAAGCGTGAGCGTTATACTCCTGGGTCGCTTGCTCGATCATCCGGCGTGCAATTTCCATCGACGCAACCGAGGTGGACGATCGAAGGTATCGCGTTTTCGCGGTGGTGACCGCCGATTCCACGACTGGCGATGCTACGACTGGCGGTGCTACGACTGGCGGTGCTACGACTGGCGATGCAGGTTTTGTTGCCGTTTCAACTGGCGCGGCTATCGCAGGCATGCGAATCGCCTTTGCCTTTTGCTCTTCGGCGTGTGCCACTGTAGCGGTGGCGGAAACCATCAATAGTGCAGACAACCATTGTCGTCGAGTGTCACACCGAGTGGTGCGGGTCGATGTACGGCGATGATTGAATGTGTTCGGCATGGTCTCGGTCCCTGATCGTAAAGCGTCCGCACGTTGAAGACGTGCATCCATCCCTACAGATCGGACCAACCGACCAAATATCACTGCTAAACTTAACCGCGAGCATCGTTGCATCCGTACGGCGACGAACAATCCCGCAGAACCGTCAAAGTCAACGGGTGCGCGACCTGTCTGGCCGGATTGATGGCGCGGCTAAGGCCGGAATTGTGTCCGGATTTATTAAAGATTGCCGCGGCGTTTGCGTTTTACAGCTGACTAAGCAGGCGTGGGCCGGCCAAAGTAGAAGCCTTGAGCCAGTTCGAAGCCGATTTCTTTACAAACTTCGGCTTCTTCGGCAGTTTCAATTCCCTCGGCGAGTGCAACGATATCCAGATCGCGGACCATCGTTACCAAGGTTTCGAGCATGCGACGACGTTGTTCGTTGGCACGGTCGATTGCCCGAACCAAGGAAATGTCAAACTTGACGAAGTCTGGTCGAGCTTCGATCAGTTCCGCTAATCGAGCTTGGCCGGAACCAAAATCGTCGTAGGCAAGCCGGATGTTTAGATCCTGAAGTGCGGAACTGAGAGTCTGCATCAGTTTAGGGTTGGTCACCGACGATTCATGAATTTCAAGCACCAGATCGGTGCCGCCGGTCATGTCGCGCAGATTGACAAGCGATTCGATCAGTCCGTCGCCGTCCTCCATTTCACGCGGGTGAGTGTTGACGAACAGAGTCGGTCGTTCGGGAATATCGCGTCCGACGCGGATTCCTTCCCAGCGAAGCAGTTGGCTAAGCTCGACTTCTAAATTCAATTGCTCGGCGGCCTGGAACATCGCGCCGACCGATTCCAATCCAAACACGCTGCCACGACCCAGGATCTCAAAACCGATCGCTTGTTCGTCTTTCATACCCACGATGGCTTGAAAGTGAGGTTTGACGAGCCGTTCGCTCATCAATCGGTCAAATTGAACGAGCGCGAGTGCTTGGTCACAGACGTTTTCCGCGTAAGTACCGTTGCTCATCCCGGTCGGCGATTGGCGTCGAACGCGGAACGGAGCTTCGGCAAAGTGAATCAGGTCTTCTTCACTGATCGCGATCGGATCGTTGGGTTCGAGACGGTTTCCGTTGACGTACGTTCCATTGGTGCTGCCCAGATCTTGCAGCATCAGAATTCCGTTATCCACCCACATCTGTGCGTGACTGCCGCTGACCGTTCGGAACTGCAGCTTGAGCGATACGCCCGTTTTACGGCCGACAACGTACGGATTTCCATCAACGGGAATGTGCATGACTCCTTCGCCGGGCTGAGTTGGTCCCGACAGGAACCAAACATCTTCCGCGACAAGCGAGCTGCGACGTAGTCGTTCAATGGTGGCGAGATCGACCGAAGGCATTGAAAGTTATCCAGGAAATACAAATATACGAAACAGTCGGGGCAGTGGCTCAGCGAACCCTGGGACAGCAGATCGGAATCTCCGTCTGGCAGTATCCATGCTCCGGTGGCATAAGAAACCTAGGTCACGATTAAAAGCATCGGAGCTAGGTGAACAGAATTTCCTACCCCATTTATGGGAAAACTATTTGTTTTCACGGACCAGACCGTGGGTATCTGTGTTTTAGCAAGCAACGGGATAGGGGATTCGCAGGCTGCAGCCGGTTGACGTTTTATTTAGTCGCTCAGTATTAGGTCCGTTTGCTCTCGCTTTGGAAGGATAAGGAGAGTGGTTGCAGTAAGCGGTGTGAGGGCGGGGCAATATTTGTCGATGATGCCAGTCATTCTCGCTCGAGCTGCTAATTGCGAGCTACGTTTGAAGGAATAGGTTGGTTGGGGCTGTGTAGGTGCCCGTTCAACCGTTTGATTCTCACCAAACAGCACAACTGATATGACCACCCTTACATCTGAAACCCAGTCTTTTGAACCGAGCTTGTTGGGCGGGCTGCTTTCGAACGACACGTTCTGGCCCAGCCAACCTCAGAACGCTGGCGAGACCGGATTAAGCGATTCGTTCATCGAAGCGCTCGTGATGAAAACGGTTCTGATCGGCGGTACCATCAGCGGACGTGCTGTTTCGGATCGAACCGGATTGACGTTCCGAGTCATCGAACCTCTGTTGGACGTGTTGCGAACGCGAAAACTCGTTTCGCACGTTCGACCGGCTGCGTTCAACGACTACTATTATTCGTTGACCGAAGCTGGGCAGAAACGTTCGCAAGACTACATGAAACAGTGCAGCTATGTCGGCCCTGCGCCTGTGCCGCTGCAAGACTATGTGCTAAGCGTCGAAGCCCAAGCTGCTGGACTCGACCCAATCGATCGCGACCAACTCCGCCAAGCATTGGCTGAAATTTCCTATCAAGACGGATTGCTGGACGAACTAGGACCAGCGGTCAACAGCAACACCGGAATGTTCTTGTTCGGGCCTCCCGGAAACGGCAAGACCACAATCGCGCGATGTTTGACGCGAGTGCTAGGCCAAGAAATCTGGATCCCTCACGCAATCCTTGATGACGGGAATCTGATCAAATTGCAAGACGATGCGTTTCATCGTCCCGCGCCTGTGCCCGAGGCTAGCGGAAACATCCTGAAGTCCCAGGAATGGGATCGCCGGTGGCTGCGAATTGGTCGTCCAACGGTCGTTGTTGGTGGTGAGTTGGTGATGGAAAACCTAGAGGTTCGTCACGACCCGCGATCCAACATTTGCGAAGCGCCGTTGCAGATGAAAAGCAACTGCGGATGCTTGTTGATCGACGACTTTGGCCGTCAACGCATTGAACCCGAAGAACTCTTGAACCGCTGGATCGTTCCGCTTGAAAACAATTGTGACTATCTGACGTTGCCAACGGGTAAGAAGATCCAAATTCCGTTCGAGCAACTGATCATCTTTTCGACCAACTTGGAACCTGCGTCGTTAGTGGACGAAGCGTTCTTACGCCGGGTTCCGTACAAAATTTTCGTCGACGACCCGACGCCCGAAGAGTTCATTCAGTTGATGACCGATGTGGCAAAGAAGCTTGGCTTCCCCAACACGCCGCAAGCAGCGTCGCA
>JBAUHR010000113.1:0-26767 GCA_049680385.1 Rubripirellula sp.
GTGATCATGTTGATGGGGATCCCGGTGATCGGGGTGTTGATCTACCTGAACTTAAAAAAGGTGACGCAGGAATCAACCGAAATCGAAGTCACGCTTCCCGAGGCTCGCGTGGCTGTCGAACAGACGATCCCAACGGTGTCGATGTCCGACGTGACGACCGAATGTGGGATCGACTTTGTTCACCAGTCGGGCCGCTATGGCGAGAAACTGTTGCCCGAAACGATGGGCAGTGGTGTGGCGGTGTTGGATTACAACGGTGATGGGCACAGCGACTTGTTCTTTGTGAATTCATCGTACTGGCCTTGGGACGAATCGCACCAAGATCAACCGACGCCGTGCCGACTGTATCGCGGTGACGGCAAGTTCCAGTTCACCGATGTCACCAAAGAAACGGGCACAGACCAGACTCTCTACGGAATGGGAGTCGCGGTGGGTGACATTGACAACGATGGTGACAGTGACCTGTTCATTTCGGCGGTCGGCAAAAATCGAATGCTACGAAACGATGACGGCATCTACACGGACGTCTCTGACGTTTCGGGAACAGCCGGAACGGACCAGGCGTGGAGTACCAGTTGTGGTTTTTTTGACTATGACAATGACGGACTATTGGATTTGTTTGTTTGTAACTACGTGACTTGGAACCAAGAAATTGACCTAAGCCAAGAGTTCACGTTGGACGGGCAATCGCGTGCGTACGGGCCACCAAAAGCGTTTGCAGGTTCCTTTTCCTATCTGTACCACAACGATGGCGATGGCAAGTTTAGCGACGTTTCACAGTCGTCCGGTATTCAAATTCGCAATGACGACACGGACGTTCCGCTGGGCAAAGCGATGGGGCTAGCGCCGGTCGATTTCAACGAAGACGGCTGGATGGATATCGTGGTCGCCAACGACACGGTCCGTAACTTTATGTTCCAAAACAACAAAGACGGAACCTTCACCGAAGTGGGTCGATTGACGGGGATCGCTTACGATCGTAGCACCGGCAGTGCTCGCGGCGCGATGGGAATTGATACGGCGATGTTTCGCGACGATGGCACGTTGGCAATCGGGATCGGCAACTTTGCCAACGAGGCGAGCGCGTTGTACATGGCGCGTTCGGGCGATTCGAACCGCAAGCAGTTCATCGATGCGGCCATGTTCACTGGCTTTGGTCCTCCGACACGCCAAGGTTTGACTTTCGGGCTGTTTTTCTTTGACGTCGATTTGGATGGGCGTCTTGATGTGATGGGCGCGAACGGGCACTTGGAAGAAGAAATTTCCAAAACCCAAGCGACCCAGCGGTACGAGCAACCGCCTCAACTGTTTTGGAATGCGGGACGTGAATCGCAAAGCGAACTTGTGCTAGTCGAAGCCACCTGCACGGGCGAGTCTTTTTGTGATCCGATCGTGGGTCGGGGAACCGCGTACGGCGATTTCGACGAAGACGGTGATTTGGATGTCGTGATCTCAACCAGCCATGGGGCACCCAAGGTATTTCGCAATGATCAAGCAACCGGTCACCATTGGTTACGAGTGCGGCTGACGGGATCGGACTGCAACCGGGATGCGATTGGCGCAACCGTTCAGATCAAGATGGGCGAAGCCGTGTTGTCGCGGACGATCATGCCGACGCGAAGCTATTTGAGCCAATCGGAAAAAACGGCCAGCTTTGGTCTTGGCACCTCTGAAAAAGTCGACTCGATTACCGTGACTTGGCCGGGTGGTGAAGCAAAGGAATATCCGATCGACAGTATTGATGCGTTGATCGAACTGAAACAATGACTGAAAGCAAATCATGACTCATCCGCTGACACAATCACCAAGCACTTCGCCCACTCTATTGCTGCGTTACCGCGATCGCCAATACGCAGCGGATTTGATCGCTGCAGCAATTTTGGAGTTTGATCTGTTCACATGGTTGGATTCGAATCCAGGCGTCGATACGAAAACGCTGTTGGGCAATTTTGGCATCGCCGATCGACCCGGTGATGTACTGCTGACGCTGTGCCGAGCGATGGAGTTGGTTGAAACGGATGCCAACGATTGCCATGTCCTGACCACGATCGGACGCGAGCACTTGGTGGCCTCGTCGCCTTGGTTTTTGGGGCCGTACTATAAACCGATTGCGGACTCACCCATTTTGAAGGACCACCTGAAGGTGCTTCGCAGTGGCAAGCCGGCCAATTGGCAAGCTAAAAACGATGGCGACGATTGGCATGCGTCGATGTTGAAGCCCGAGTTTGCTCGCAGCTTCACCGACATGATGAATTGTCGCGGACTTTCGTTCGGCCAAGCACTCGCCCAATTGCTGGCTCCGCTAGTTGGCAGTCGCCGTCATCTGCTAGACGTGGGCGGTGGATCGGGCATCTATTCGGCGACGATCGTTGCGGCGCTGGATCACGTGATGGCAACCGTGCTGGAACAATCGCCGGTCGACAAAATTGTTCGTCAAGAGATTGCTCGCCACGGGCTAGAGGACCGCGTTGATGTTGTCAGCGGCGACATGTTCACCGATGCGTGGCCAGACAACGTCGACATGGTGCTGCTGTCGAACGTGCTGCATGATTGGGGTGTTGCCGAAGTCACCAAGTTGCTTCAGAAAGCGGCCGCGACGTTGCCAAGTGACGGACTGTTGATCATCCACGAAGCGTTCATCAATGACGACAAAACGGGACCACTGCCGGTTGCCGAATATTCGGCGCTGCTAGCCAATATCACGCAGGGCAAGTGCTACTCGGCCAAAGAGTACCGTGACTTGATGGAACCCATGGGGTTTGTCGCTGGGCCGTATCAAGACACGATCGCGGATCGCGGTTTCATGACCGCTGTGAAACGCTAGACCGCTGTTACTCAGACGCCGTTGCTTTTCGCGTTTAGGCCAAATGGCTTAGTGCGGGACGCAATGCGAAACGTAATCGTCCGCCGACAAACGTGTGCGTGACGCGACTGGTCAGTTCGATGTTGTCCAGCGGTGTGCTGATGCAGTGCGACTTGAATTGGTGACCATCAACCGTCCATTTATCGCTGGGGTCGATGATCGTGATGTCGGCCGGCGAGCCAACCGACAGCGTTCCGCCCGCGACACCGGCAATTCGAGCTGGCGCTGTGGACAGTCGATCGATGACGGCAAGCCAATCGAAACTGTTGATGCCTAGCATGAACGTTGCCACCGTCGACAAAGTCGTTTCCAGCGACGCCAAACCAAACGGCGACTCGAACAAGTCATCCATCTTCTTTTCGCGAGCTCGTGGCATGTGGCCGCTCTGGATCGCATCGATGGTTCCGTCGGCAACTGCGTTTCGCAGTGTTTCGATATGCCGCGGGCTGCGCAGCGGCGGATGGACTTTGAACCGCGCGTCGAATGATCGCAAATGCGTGTCGTCAAGGCAAAGGTTGTGTGGGCAAACCGATGCGGTGATGTTGATGCCCCGCTCTTTGACTCGCGAGATCAAGTCGACCGCGCCCATCGTGCTAACCGGGCCAATGTGCAGTCGTCCGTTGGTCGCCTCGGCGATTCGCACATCACGCGCGACGGCCAAGTCTTCGGCCTCGGTCGGCAGGCCTTTCAATCCGAGCACCAACGCGACTTGCCCGTCGTGCATGATGCCGCCTTCGGACAACGTCATCACGTTGGGCCGATTGATGATGGGCAAGTCGAACATTTGAGCATATTCGAGTGCTCGTTTTAGCAGCGCATCGTTGGGCATCGGCCGTGGCGCGTCGCTATAAGCGACGGCGCCGGCTTCGTGCAACAAGCCGAGTTCGGCCATTTGCTGCGCGTCACGGTTCTTGCTCAAGCAGCCGATCACGTGGACTCGAACTCCATCGGCTTGGACGGCTTTTTGCCGAACAAATTCGACGGCACCGTGCGAGTCAATGCAGGGCGACGTGCTGCTGCAGGCTAGGATCGAAGTGAACCCGCCCGCCAGCGCCGCAGCGCTGCCCGAGGCGATGGTTTCGTCTTCTTCGAATCCGGGTTCGCGAAGCTCGACGCCAAGATCGACAAGCCCCGGCGCCACGATTCTTCCCGATGCATCGATGCGTTCGATGTGGCTTGGGATGTCGCCGTCGGCAGGGTCGATGGCTTCGACTTGACCATCGATTACCAGTAACCGAGCAACGCGGTCAATGTCCTGGGATGGGTCAACCAGACGACCACCAGTGATCAGAAATGATGGGGCAGCAGGGTTCATAAAGCCTAAACCGGAGAGTGACTAGCGCGATTCGATGGAGCGACGTGGCCTTGCGCCCCGGCGGTCAACCAAAGTGCTGCCATACGAACGGCGATTCCATTGGTGACTTGTTCCAAGATGACACTGTGCGGACCGTCGGCGACTTCGGGAGTGATCTCAACGCCGCGATTGATTGGCCCAGGCGCCATGATCAGGATATCGTCCTTGGCACGCCGCATCCGCGCGGCATTCATCGCATAGAGCGCGGCGTATTCGTGAACGCTTGGAAATGGCCGTGCCGATTGACGTTCGAATTGAATCCGCAGCAAGTTCAGGACATCGCAGCGGGGCAGGATCTCGTCGAGAGAATGAGCGACTTCGAAACCAAGTTCGCGCCACCGAGGACTGACCAGCGTCGGCGGCCCGCACACGATTACGTGGGCACCAAGTTTGCTGAGCCCCCAGATGTTTGCTCGTGCCGTGCGGCTGTGTGCGATGTCGCCGACCAGCGCGACCGTCAATCCCGCGACCGTACCGCGGTGCTGCAGCAGGGTCAGAATGTCCAGCAAGCCTTGGGTCGGGTGATCGTGTGGTCCATCGCCGGCGTTGATCACACTGCAGCCAAGTTCGCGGGCCAACAAGTGCGGCGTGCCGGGGACCGAGTGGCGAGTCACGACCCAGTCGACTCCCATCGCTTCGATGGTCTTGGCCGTATCGACGAACGTTTCGCCTTTGGTAACGCTGCTGCCGCTGGCGCTGAATTCGACCGTGTCGGCGCCCAATCGTTTGGCCGCTAGCGAGAAACTGTTTCTTGTCCGCGTGCTGTTTTCAAAAAACAGGTTCGCACAGGTCTTCCCGCTCAGCAGCGGCACCTTGTTTCGGCAACCGCCGGTCATGTCCTTTAGCTGCTGGGCAACTTGAAGAATCGTCGTGATTTCTTCGGCGGAAAGGCTTTCCAAATCCAACAGATGTCGACGTGTCCACGTCGCTGGGAACGTCAATTCGGCCTGGTCGGTTTCAGCCATGGTTGCACCACCGGTTTCCATCAAGTTCGGTTCACGAACAGTTCGCTACGGTGTGACACGTTAGCGATTGATGCGTCCACCGGCGAGTAGGCCCCGTCACGTTTTCGCCTACGGTGTCCTGCCACGGATTTGGTGAAATCGCTTCTCTTTGCGTTTACCTTCTCTCGCCATCCAAATCAAACCGCACCATGCCAAGATCCAGGTTAACCCACCGAGCGGCGTGATCAGACCGAATTTGGTGATGTTGGTAATGGCAATCGCGTACAGCGATCCGCTGAAGACGACCGTGCCGATCACAAACAGGCGACCGATCCAGCGGCGGATCATGCTGGGGCCAACGGGTAGGCCGGCCAAAGCCACCAGGACGACGGCGTGGACCAACTGATATCGCGTTGCGATGTCGAATTGATCAGTTCGTTTCTCGATTAGGTCAGGCTGCATTCCCTGTTCTGCCAGATATTCAGGCAAAAAATGAGCCCCGATGGCGCCAACGGCTACACCGGTTGCGCCAAGAATCGCGCCATAGATAAGGATTCTTTGCGAAGCTGAGTCTTCGAGCATCTTTTAGGTGTCCAACAACTTGCCAACGGCGTCGATCAGACGCTCCATCGCAAATGGCTTTCGGATGTAATCACTGACACCTAGCAATTCTGCGTACGCCTTGTGCCGACTCCCCTCGTTACCTGTAATCATAATTACAGGAAGCGGTACGTCACGGAGGCGGCGAAGTTTTTCTAGTACTAGAAAACCGCTGCGTTTTGGCATCATCATGTCCAAAACCATCAGGTCCGGGTTCTCTCGCTCGGCCAACGCCAGGGCCTGATTGCCATCGCGAGCGATAACCACTTGATAGCCAGCCCCCTCGAGTGCATAGCGAACCGATTCGATGATTTCAAAATCGTCGTCGACAACCAAAATTTTCTTCCCGCTCGGCGTTGCAGCTGGATTGACGGCATCAGACGCCGCAGGCTTTCCAGGATCGGCACGGTCGGGGTTTCGGTCGTCAGATTGGCTGGGGGCGGGGTCACCGGAATTCATGAGGCTTCACGATCAGTGGGACTGGGCCGGGTGGGATTGCGGGCGGATGGGTGCAGTGTAGCCGAAGCGGCTAAAAGCGTGGCCCGGTAACGCCCCAATTTGAACAAGTACAACCGAAGCATAGACGACCTTTGTCCAACACCATCGTGCTAATCGTTCGAACGTGCTAATTGTTAGAATACGCCGTTGGCGTCGTCGCCCATTGGCCTGAGGCATCGCTGGGCACCGAAACAATTTCTTGCATCACCCAGCGATCGAGGTCCGCCAACAAGACCGTGTCCATTTCATCGTCGCCAGGATATTGGCGAATCTCGACTTTCGACCCGATCGCCATCGCCGCTTGGCAATCGACTTTCAGCCCCTGGTCCGTGTAGTTTTTGTTTTCACGTGCCCATTGCCAAAGCATCGGCATGCGGCGGGCTCGCAACTGCGACAAGTTGCGAATCGCTCCTTGCGGCATCCGTCCACCGACGGAAACCGCACCCGCAAAACGGTTGGGGTCTCTCATCGCAATCCTCATCGCCATCGTTCCGCCTGTGCCAAAGCCTGCCAGCACGATACGGCCTGAATGGACGCTGTACCGATCGGCGGCCTCTTCGGCGGCGTCGATCACGTTGTCATGGGCAATGCCGACGGCCGCTGGACTGTCATGCCAATCAAACCGGTGGCCGCTAGAATCCGCCGCCCGATTTCCTCGGACCCCCACGCCCATGTAGTTTCGCAAGCTAATGTGCGGCATCACCTGTTCGATTTGGTTCTCGTTGAACCCATCGCAGTGCAGCCAAACGATCAGGGGATAGTTGTAGCCTGGCGAATAATGCACCGGCAAAAAGAAAGTGCGTTTCGACCGCACTTGTTCCCACTGTCCACTGGCCAAACGCGACGGATTTGATTTCCCCGATTCCGAGTGATAATTACCGTCATGCGAGTGATCCGTGCCCGGCAATTGGGATCCGGAAAAATTCCATGACATCGGCTTTTCAAAACGACTCATGGCCCTGCGTTTGTTTTGGAGGATGGCGAAGGACGTTTGCAGCGGATCGTTGTGACGATCGATTCCCACATCGCCGCCAAAAGTAAGGTTCGGCGGCGATTGGTGTCAACGTCGATGAAGACAAAGTCAGCGAGCTTTCGGGAAGTCGCGAAGCGTGAATCGATACACGCGACGCGACCTACGCTGATTCATTGGCGATATGTCCGGCGATTAAGCGGACAGCAGCCCGTCCATCGTGGCGACCAAGTCCTTGACGGCTTGGACGCTGTTCTTGAAATCGGCGGTTTCTTTGTCCGTCAAATCCAATTCAATCACCTTCTCGACACCGCCGCTGCCCATCACAGCCGGAACGCCAACGTAGTAGCCGCCAACGCCATATTCTTTATCACAATAGGCTGCGACTGGAATCACTCGTTTCTTGTCACGAACAACCGCTTCAACCATTTGGGCACATGCTGCCGCTGGCGCGTAATAGGCCGATCCTGTCTTCAACAACGATACGATTTCCGCACCACCCTTGCGAGTTCGGTCAACGATCTCGTCGAGACGTGCCGAATCGATCAACTGAGTCACAGGAATGCCACCGATGCTAGTGCAGCTAGGGATCGGCACCATCGTGTCACCGTGACCGCCCATCAGAAGAGCACTGATGTCTTCGACGCTGACACCCAATTCCATTGCCAAGAACGTGCGGTAACGTGCCGTATCCAGAACGCCTGCCTGGCCGCAGACCTTGGCTGGGTCAAAGCCCGTGATCTTGAACATTTGCTGGACCATCGCGTCCAGAGGGTTGCTGACCACGATCACGACGGCGTCAGGGCTGGTCGCTTTGATGTTTTCAGCGACGTCGGTGACAATTTTGGCGTTCGTCGCCAGCAAGTCATCGCGGCTCATGCCTGGTTTCCGCGGGATCCCGGCGGTCACGACGATCACGTCGCTGTTGGCCGAGTCTTCGTAGCTGGTCGTTCCGACAATGTTGGAATCGTATCCCATGATCGGCGAAGCCTGCATCAGGTCGAGCGCTTTCCCACGCGGCATGTCTTCGGTACGCGGGATGTCCAACAGGACGATATCGCCCAATTCCGCAGCAGCGCACCAATGGGCACAGGTCGCGCCGACGTTTCCGGCGCCGATGATTGTAATTTTTGCTCGTCGCATGCCAAAAGCCTTCGATAGAATTCGCGGTTCGGTTGATTGCAGATCAGAAGCCGATATGGTGCCGGTTGCCCCCGCTGGGTCAAGTGGACGAGTTGGCGTTGTTCGCGTTTCTGGGCGGTCCACGCCGCTCGGCTGATCCCGCGGCAGACAACCGGGTACAATGAACGACGGTTTGTGGTGCGATCGAAGCCGATCCAAACGACACCGTGCCAGTCTTCAAGAGCGACGATTTGTCAGCCAGCTTTCTTACTTGTTTACTCTTTTTTACCTGCAGACAGTACTCGTGCGAACAAAACACCTGTTGGTCGTCGCACTAACGATTTGCGTCATTGGGTGGTTCCTGTACGTGGAATCGAGCGTCGATGACTCAGCAAGCGACGTTGCCCGACTGCGAAAACTGAAACAGAACCGGCCCACCGAATCAGAGATCGCGACGGCGAACTTTGATGCGTTAGCAGCGGCCGGCAAGGGGCAACCCGTTCCCGATGGATTGATCAACGAGCGGGATTCGGCAGGGTTTTGGTTTGTGGGGAAAGTCGGCCAAGACGTCGGTGTCGAAGTCCCCTTTGCCCCCGGAACGACCCCGAAACCCCCTGAACCGACTGAGCCGATTCACGAAAACCCGGGCTTCGTCGGTGCCGCCGCCTGTGGGAAATGCCATCCGGAAACATTCAAGACGTTCGCGCAAACCGCGCACCACCGCACCAGCAGCCCAGCGACTGCCGAAACGCTCAACGGTCCTTTCACGCCACCGAATAATGTGATGCAGACGTCGAACTACGACGTCAATTTCACCATGCTGAAACGAGACGATCAGTTCTACCAACGAGTGTCATTTTTTGACTGGAAATTCGAAGTTCCTTTCGACATCATCTTTGGCTCTTCGAAAATGGCACAAACGTGCTTCTACTGGAACGACGACCAGTTGTTTCAGATGAACGTCACCTACCTGAAGGAAATCGACGGTTGGATCAACAGCCCCGGTTTCATCGATGGCGATGCGGCGTATGCTCGCCCGATCGGCGCAGTGTGCATGGATTGCCACACCACTTACGCCGACTTTCGATCCGAACCAAATCATTTCACGCCCGAGTCAATCATCTTCGGCGTGTCCTGCGAACGATGTCATGGTCCTGGACGCGAACATATCGATTTTCACGAGAAAAACCCCGAGGTAAAGGAAGGAAAACACCTGTCCCTTCCAACGGATCTGCCTCGCGAACGCGAGCTTGAAATTTGTGCACAGTGCCATTCCGGGATTCGCAACTTGTTGGATGGTCCGTATCAGTTTCGTCCCGGCGACAAAACGGACGACCACTACGCCGCGGCTGCGGTGGATTCAGAAAAT
Organism: Rubripirellula sp.; assembly: GCA_049680385.1. Classification (GTDB taxonomy): domain Bacteria; phylum Planctomycetota; class Planctomycetia; order Pirellulales; family Pirellulaceae; genus Rubripirellula. The sequence goes on from JBAUHR010000113.1 coordinate 9,721, forward strand.
CATGTGCACACCAGCAACCAATTGGCGCGGCTATCAATCAGCAAGTGCTTCACCGAATCGGAAATGACTTGCGTCGATTGCCACAACCCTCATCAATATGAACGCGGCAACACGAAACTGTTTTCGCAAAGGTGTTTGAAGTGTCACGGCGACCTTGCCGAAGAAGCGCATGATTCGATCGCTTTGAAAATTTCACCACAGCAGATCGCCGAAAATTGCGTGGACTGCCACATGCCAAGCAAAGCAGGCGATCACTTGAAAATGAATCGCGGTGGCGAAATGGTCTTCCCACCACTTCGCGACCACCACGTGCGGGTCGACCAAGAAGCAGCGGCCGAGTTCATTCGCCAGACAACACCGACTCCCTGATTACGAGGCTTTCTTGAGCACGAGGCGAAGGTATCGTCGCGTGCAGCGCGGATCGACTTGCATCAATGGCTGCGATCGATAAAAGTGTTGGTTCACGGGGAGGCTTTACCCTCTCACGAAACTACTTTTATTTGAGGGACTGATTATGAAGACGACCTGGATGAAACTTGTATTTGCTGGCCTTTGTTTCGCAATGACCACCGGGTGTGGTGGCGACGGTGGCGGCGTCATCGAACAACCTGAAAAGACCCCCGAAGAGTTGGCGGCTGAACTGGAAGCCTACGAGGCAGAAATGGAAGCCGATTCAGAGATGAACGCCGATACTCAGCGGTAATTTGACGCTGATCAAGTATTTTTGAAGAAAAAAATAAAAACCTCGAGCAGTGAATGTTCGAGGTTTTTTCGTTGATTCTCGCAATTCTCCGATTGGCCCGGGCAAAGAATCTCTGTCGATTGAGCTTCTTTCCCGGTTTGCGGCGTGATCGCTAGCGGTGCGAAAGTCTCCGCTGTGCGTGCTGGCGGTGCCATACCGGTTCCTTAATTTGACTCCATCGGGGGAGCCTGTTAGAATAACTGGAGCGAGGGGTTCTTCCTTGCACGTTCTCTCTTGTTTGTTCGGCCTCTCTTAGCGGCCGAGATCTATTCCTCTATTTAGGAGTCTGGATGATGCGGAATCGCACTTCCACACGACAAGCTTTCACATTGGTGGAGCTACTCGTCGTAATCGCAATTATTGGTGTTTTGGTCGGGCTATTGCTGCCTGCTGTCCAAGCCGCTCGCGAAGCAGCGCGACGTATGTCGTGCAGCAACAACTTCAAGCAAATTGGTCTGTCCATTCACAACTATCACAGTGCGTTCAAGCAATTGCCGCAAACGATGATGGGTACAAGTCGAACGGACGCTGCCGATGCAACCCGCAACTCGAGCAGGTTGTACACCAGTGGTTTGGTCGCCCTGCTGCCATACATCGAGCAGCAAGCACTTTGGGAGCAAATCGCGAACCCTAGCCAGGACGTGACCCCGGGGACGACCATGCCCGGCCAAACGACCAACGGCACTTGGCCTGCGATGGGCCCTTGCGCTTGGGTTACCCAGTACCGCCCGTGGGCCACATCGGTTCCAGGTTTCCGTTGCCCGAGTGATCCGACGCAAACCCCTGGAATTGGTACCGCTTTCACGAACTACGGTTTCTGTTTCGGTGATGGTGTCCAGTTCGTCAACAACGGTGGTAAGAACGACTGGGGCAATATCGACAACGACAACGACAACGGAAATGGGAACAACCAAACTTGGGTTGCAACGCGTGCTCGTGCCGCTAACCGCGGGATGTTTTGGGCTCGTCACAAGACGACCTTCGCAAGCGTCCTAGACGGTTTGTCCAACACAATCGCTGCCGGTGAAATCGTTGCATCAGGTGGTAAGAACGAAATCATCGCCGATATTCGCAACAACATCACAGGTAATGGCGATACGATTGTTCGAACTCCTGGCGTTTGCCTGGAAGTTGCAGCGTCTGCTGGTGTTGGAGGGATCGATCCTTTGCGACCGAACTTCTACACTCGATCCACCGGAACCAATCCTCGTGCAACTCGATGGGCAGACGGACGGGCCAACTACAGCGGGATGAACACGATTTTCCCACCTGGAAAGCCTAGCTGCTCCGATGGTGGTGACAACACACAAGGCATCTACACTTCGGCAAGCCGCCACCAAGGTGGTTGTCACGTTTTGATGGGTGATGGTGCGATCAAGTTCATCACCGACAGCATCGAAGCCGGCGATTCAACGGCCCCGAGTGTCGAACGCGATGGTGCGGTCAACGCGCAAGGTTCCGAAAGTCCTTACGGCGTTTGGGGTGCTCTTGGTACTCGCGACATGTCCGAAGTGATCGAGATCGAACTGTAAGTCTTTCAAGCGTTCGCGTTTGAGTGATTCGAATTGTCCCCGCCGTCAGAAATGACGGCGGGGATTTTTTTATGCTTGCTATGGAAATGATGCATCGGTCACTGCCGAGTTCAATTTAATCGGCTGAGAACGCATCCATGAAGGCGAGACGGACGTTCTAGGCAAACCACGTGCGTACTAGGGCATCAGTCGCTCGATCGCATCCAAGGCGGGGCGATTGTTCGGTTCTAGCTGAACGGTTTGCTGATAGAAGACGATAGCTTGCTGCGGACGTCCGATCCGTTCAAGGTTCTGTGCCAAGTGGAAATTTGCCGTCGCGAAATCAGGCTCTAGCCGAACGGCGTTTTCCAAGAAGCCGATTGCCCGATCCGGCCGTCCTGCCATCGACCATGCAAAGCCCAAGTTGAATTGGCTTTCCGCAAATTCGGGGTTCAGCGAGACCGCACGTTCTAACAGCATGATTGCCGTTGGCAGATCACCATGCTGCCCGGCCGCTACGCCCACATTCATCAATGAACTGGCGTTCAATCCGGCCTCGTCATGGACCGGCAAGTTTGCCAGCACACCCATCACTGCAGCGGCCGCGACGGGGAAAAACAGCTGTGACCATTTTCGTTCGACCACTGAACTCAATGCGGACACGATACCAGCGGCAGCAAATGGGATCAGCAACGGGACCAACGGCAACCGGTACCGGCCCAAAATAAAGAACAACGCCACCGCGGCAACCATGATCAAGATCAAGACATCAAAAAACCACAACTCTCGCCATCGCCGGCGTGTTGCCACAATTCCCAGCGCGGCCAGCGGCAATAGCGTCCCAAAATTCCAAAAAGACAGCACGGCCAAGCCGATGGAGTACGACTGAAAGATGTTCAGGCTTTCGACGTCTGGGACTTCGAATCGGTTGATCACCATGAACGTTTTTTGGATCATCAACTGAATCCAACTGCCCGGCGCCCGGGAAATTTCGTCATACGATTGTGCAAACCAAAAACGAGATACTTCGCGAGACGTCAGCGATTGTCCTGTGGTTTCCTCGGCGATCCGTTGTGCGTCGGTGCGTTCGTAGACAGGGGTTTCGTGCCCCGGTACCAGCGCCTCGTAGATCCCACTGGCGCCGGCCCGGTTTCCAATGTAAAAGTTCGGCCCCGCTTGAAACGTCGTCGGCGACCACTCGCCACCAAGCGAGGCGTTGCGAGCAGCAACAGGCACTAGCACGACCGCTGCGCCGACAAAGTAGAACGCCACCATCGCACTTGCGAATTGTTTCGATTTTGCAAAAGCCAGCATCCCAATCCAGAGCGGGAAAACGGGCAACCAGAGCATCGCGTTTTCACGCGTCAGGATTAGCAAGCCAACCAGAATCCCGGTGGCCAACGACAACGATGCCGACCTAGTTGCCTTCGTCGCGGAGGATTGGATCTGCGTCCGAAAGAGCGAGCATGTCGCAAGCAAGACACACAACAGGAACGATGCCAGAGATGCTTTTTGCACGATCCCGTCGTAGTAAATCGCCGGGGCGTACATCCCCATCATCAAACCGGCAATGATCCCGACTCGATCGCCGAACCACTGTTTTCCGGTCACGCCGATCGCGACAGCGCCGATCGTTCCCAGGATCGCTTGAACCAGACGTAAACCAGGAACTCCGACACCAAAAATTTTGATCAGCACGGCAATGAAGTAAGGGTAGAGCGGTGCTTGGTAAAACGTTTCATCGCCGTACCAATCACCGGCCGCAATTCGGCTGCCCCATTCGAAATAGCCGGCCGCATCCCCGAGCAACTGGACAATCGAAGGCACGCTGGCGGTATGCCAAACATTCATCAGACGCAGCGTCAATGCAACTGCGGCGACCCCCAACATCCAAACCGAAAACGAAACTCCGTTCGCCTGGTCCGCAGGCTGACTTTGACCATCACTTGCTACTTCGCCTTGGCCACTGCCATGTCTCGCGTCAGATCTCGTATCAGGCGAAGTCGCTTTTCGATTGCGTTTGTTCATTTGAGTAGTTTTTCGTCGATCGATTGCTGTTGTTTGCGTTTTCGTGACACGACTTGGTCACCGGCCGTCGTTAAGCGATGCCATATCCAGGTTGCCAGCAGCCCGGCAAGCACGACGACCGCGGCAACTTTCCCGATGATCGAAACACCGATCGGGTCGGCTGTCTTGGGGGTTTGATCGAAGATGCGTGCGGCGATCACCAGAGGGCCAAATTGATCTTCGCCGCCGAACCGTTCCATGTACTCCGACTGATAGCTCCAAAGCCGAAAAAAGAAGCCATCGATTGCGACTTGGCGACTGACTTCTGCGATCACGGCATCGGGCCCAGCATGTTTCCAAACCGCTTCGTTTAGAAACGCGGGCAACTCCGTCGTCACGATCGACACTGGGTATCGATTCTCGAACGTAGCCGACGACGCAACTTCACCGACTTCGCTGGAATCTTGAACCGCTCCTTCGATCTTGATCACCGCTCGCCCGAGATCGGCCACAGCGTCGATTTGAAAGTACTGATCCGCATTCAACTGACTTCGCCGGAGCGGATCGACAACCGAGATACGGGTAATTTGGACGGTCTCTAATTCCAATCGAATCCACTCGCCCGACATCGATGTTGCGTCGGTCAACATTTTGACCGCACCAACTGGAACGGCAGTCGGCAAATCCGATTGCTGCGTCATCGACTTGGCCGCGGCTAACACAGCATAAAAAGCGTCCGAGTCTGCACCGACCAACGGTTTGCGGTTGCGAGTTGAAACGTCCGCAATCATGCCGATGTCGACACCTTCGGTGGCCAACAAACGCCAGCCAACGGAATCCGCTGCACGAGGAAGCCAGCCTAGTTTCGCCACTGCAACTGCCAACGGTGAACTAGCCCGCGCGTCGACAATCACACCGACACCACGGACTCGGTCGCCCACCTTTGCGTCAGCCGACACGTTTGCCGTGACCACGGTCGTTTCCTCGCCCCCCGACTGAACCCGCAGCGATGTGATGCGATTGAATTCCAAGAATTCGACCAGTCTCGCCGGCACGTCCATCTTGTTAATCGACATGATCTCGCCATCGATTTCCATGACATTGCCGATGTCTTTTTCTTGACCAGCGACCATCCGCTGGGCAAGCGAGTTGGTGTCCACAGCCTTCAACCGAAACAACAATTTCGCTAATTCGCCGGTCGATTCTTCGGTCGATGGCGGATAAGCCACCGCAATGCGATCGCGATCGAAACCGCCTAACAGATCAAAGGCGTCCTGCCCGACCGCACACGGTACGTCGACGAGCAATGCGATAGCCAGCAACGCAATCAACTGGGCCATCGAAGTGAGGTTCGCGGTAACCGATCCGATCATTGCGATTGGTCCTTTGTCGCTGACTCGTTCGTCATTTCAAGGTCTTTCAAGAATTCATTTTGCGACGGTCGGCCGGAAACACGAATCGCACGGCTGCGACGAGTCATCACGGTCGTCCGCCACATCGCAAGCGATGCCACGGCGACACCGATCAGACAAGCCAGAGCAACCGTCCAACCTAGCCGCCAGCGAATGTCAGCATCCGAAAGGCCGGGTGTGCCCGCCGGCATACCGGCATCAGCTTCTGATTCCGAGGGTACATCGAGCACGCCAATGATAACGGGGGCCAGGTCCGCACCAGCGGATGACTGATAGGCCAAGCGTTTCAGAAACGTGCCAATCAGTTCGGCTGGCGGACCGGATTCGAGGGAGGCATCTTCGTCAACGCGGGCAATAGCGGTGGGCACCGTTGGGACGATCGCCACAATCGGTCGGTCGGCGCCGTCGTCGGGGCGCAGCCACAGTTGCCAATACTCTTTGATGCCAAAAACGTTGTCGCCGGCATCTAAGCGTTGGGCGCGAGCAACCGTGCCCGAGACTCGCACAGCATGTCCACGGAAAACGTCGGGTTGCTGCAATAGCGGAACCACGCCGACGCGAGTTGCCGAGCGACTCGTCGCCCACATTCTTGGCTCGTTAGCCGCTTGGTCAAGCAATCGATAAAACGAATCGAAGTCACCACTTCGCCAAACGCTGCCGTCTACGACTCGGCCGATCGCAGCATCATCGAGTGATGACAACAGCGCAACCACGATGGCGTGAGTTTCCGGGTCGAGTGAGTTACCGTGCCCCGGTTTGACCGCGCCGGGCAAGTTGATCAGCCGAGAAATCGCCGTTTGCCACTGCTCCATCCGCTGGTTCGACAATCCGGATTGATGACTTTTCCGGCCTTCGATGCGAATGGCAATCTCTGTCAGTGAGGACTTGGGATCACCGAGCGGCTTCCCCGCGATTGCCCGCGAAAGGTCACGAACCCACGACCGCTGGCCATCGGGATCGGTTTGCGACACCAGTTCGTCCGCAATTCTGCGATCTTCGGGAAGAACCCGGCTGCCCGATTCACTCGATACCGCCGTGCTTCCGCTTCCTGCGCCTGCCCCCCCACCAGAACCGCCCGTTGGCGTCATAGGCTGCAGAGCCGCCGTGGGGACAGCAGAAAAGAACGGTCGATAAAGAGACGCTTTGGACGCTTGTTTCATCACAACGACGACCAATGCTAGGCCGATTACCAATCGGACCAAGCGTCGCGACTGGCCGAAACGCCCGCCGATTCGGCGACCACTCTGACCACGCCGATAAAGGTTGCCATCGTTAAATTCGGAAGGGATTCGCACCAGATTTTCCAATCAGACCGGTTGAAGTGCCGCGGCTATGCTTGAAGGCGTGATGAGCGGCTCTTACTCTAATGATAATGGGCGGTTCTCGGTTACTATTGCAACTTAACCAGAGTTGGCCACCACGCTCACTTGTCCTGAACCTACGACTAGCCATGCTCTTCCGACGTATCGCTCGACGCATTCAAGCCAACGGCCCCAACGCCCGCGGTTCAATTCGGGCGATCGCGTTGGTATCGGGCGTCTGTTTCTATTTGGGCGGCTTGCCTTCGGCCGTACCATGGACGTCTCTGGGGATGCCCACCGTCGCAGCCGCCGAGCCTGCGGAAGACTTTTTGGCTCGCCTGCGCTCGGCCAATTACTTCGACACCGCAATCCTGTATTTGGATCGGCTGGACAAGTACGCGGGTGTAGACGGTGAGTTCAAAAAAGCAGTATTGCTAGAAAAGGCACAGACCTACGTCGATGCAGCTCGAGCTTCGCGAAGCGCCGCCGCTCGTGACGATTTTTTGAAGCAAGCCACCACATCGCTGGATGAATTCCTGAAGGGCGGCTCGAACCCGCGACAGGCCGAAGCCCGCCTGATGTTGGGCACGCTGCAGATGTTTCGCGGCGCTCAAGCACTGGGGGTTGAGCCCGACGATGCTGCCCGCAAAGCCGCTCTCGGGCACTATTCCGCAGCCGGAGTGACCTTTGACGAGATCGTGGCCAATCTGAAAGCGAAACTGACGGAGATGCAGGGCGCCAAGATCGACGCAAAAGCGAATCCGGAAAAAGCGGCCCAGCGTGACCAGTCTCGCGGCGAATACCTGCAGGCACTGACGATGGCTGGCGAAGCACGCCTGCAAGCGGCCATGACGTTCAAGGATCCCGCCAAAGCTGGCAAAAAGCAGTTGGACGAAGCACTTGGCTTCTTTACGGACTTGAGCGAGAAGTACACGCACTTTCCGCCCGGTGCGGTTGCCTTGATGAGTCGCGGATTGGTGCTAGAACAACTTGGCCAAAACGACGCGGCGATGGACAGCTTCATTCGCATGCTGGAAACCCCCGATGTCGAAGATTTGCGTGACGCCAAGTTCAAGGCTACCAGCGGCTTGATTCGATTGTTTTTGGCCGAAAAGCCGCCGAAGTATCAGCCAGCGATCGATCGTGGCCAAGGAATGATCGACACGGTTCGACCTAACGAACGGCGCTCGCCCGTCGTGATGCGACTGCAAGTGGATTTGGGCAAAGCCTATTTGCAAAAATCGACGGACAAGGAAAATCAAAAACCGGCGGACCTCAAACGATCGGAATCCGAAGGACGCCAGTTGCTGATCAAGGCCAGCAAGGTCGATGGGGACCACGTCGCTGAAGCCACTGAATTATTGAAGGGATTGGGCGTCGAATCGGACGCCGGCGAGGTTGCTGAACTGCCCACTGCCGAAGATCCCACTAGCCTGGATGACGCCTACGCCAAAGCAATCGAACTTTACCAAGCAGCCGAAAACTATTCGGCGATGTTGGCAACCGCCAAGAAAGACAAAGACGCAAACAAGCAAAAAGGACTCGATCAAAAAATCCTCGAGTCTCGCGGCATAGCGATTCGAATTCTGTCGCGTGGGCTTTCAATGATCGGCGCCAATTCGGACGGCGAGGTTGCCAACAATGGTCGCCAACTGCTCGCGTTCATGCTGTACCAGGACACGCGTTACCGCGACGCGGCGATCGTCGGCACGTTCCTGGCCAAGAACTCGCCTGGTACCGACATGGGCATGAAAGGCGCATTGATCGCTCGCAATTCACTGCAGACCCTCTTGGTTTCCGACCTGTCGAACCAGCGTTTGATTTCCGAAGTCAGAGACTTGGCTTCGTTTGCAGAAACGAACTGGGCGTCTCACGCAGAAACGCCTGTCTTTCAGCGGTTGGTCGTCGAGCTTTCGTTGCAAGAAAATCAGTGGGACGAGGCTGGCGCGAGCATCGAAAAAATGTCTGAGAGCCCGACACGTTCTTTGATGCAGCGGAAACTCGGTCTGTTTCTTTACCAAGCATCCGCAGAGGCTCGTGCAGCCGACGACGACGCCCAATCGACAAAATTGATGGCCGATGCAGAGAAAGCACTGCGTGCCGGCTTGGATTCGATCCAAGGAAACTTGGCCGACGAAGAAGCCATGAAGGCGGCGCTGATTCTGGCCAAAATTTATCTGCGCAGCGACAAAATCCAGCAAGCCGACAAAACGCTCAACAGCAACAAATACGGTCCCGCAAAACTGGCCGACAAGTTGGGCAAAAAGGACGAATCGTTTACGAGCGATTTGTATAGCACCGAGCTGAGCCTGCTGGTTCAAAAAATGACCGCGCCGGGCAGCGATACCGAATCGTTGGTTAGCAAAGCGAACGGCGTGATGGACAAACTGCGTGGCAGTATCACTGGCGAGAATGCGGCCGAGCGGATCAGCAGCATTTACTTGCGGATGGCACGCGACATTCGTGAGCAGCTAGACACGGCCAATCCAGACCAGAAAACCAAACTGATTGGCGCTTTTCGCGTCTTCTTGCAACGCATCTCGACCACCACCAAAGACGCTGCCACATTACAGTGGATCGGCCAGACCGTGATGGAACTTGCCGAAGCGTCGATGCAGCCAGGTGAAACCAAGGCGGTTGGGCAAGCGGCTGATTTGTTGGCGACAGCGACCGAAACGTTCCAGCGATTGAAAGAGAAATCACCCGACACACCGTTGACGGTTGACTACCAGCTCGGCCGTGCCCAACGTTTGCTCGGCCAGTACAAACAAGCCATCGATACGCTCGATCCAGTGCTTCGCAAGAACCCCAACATGCTGAACGCGCAAATCGAAGCTGCCACCGCGTACGAACAGTGGGGTGGAACCTTGCCGCCCAGGTTTGCCAGCAGCGCATTCAAGGCGGCTCTCAATGGCGCTCGGCCAGACAACAACAAAAAGAACGTGATCTGGGGCTGGGGCAAGATCAGCCAATTGACCAGCGGAAATCCGAAGTTTCGCGACACATTTTTTGACGCTCGCTATCACGTCGCCCTGTGCCGATACCTGTGGGGCAAGACAACCAAAGAGGAAGCGTTGATTGCCAAATCGGCTGGTGACATTACGCAAGTTGCCGCGTTATTCCCGACGTTGGGTGGGCCAGCCCAGCATCGAAAATTTGACCAACTGTTGAAACTAATTCAGAAAGAACTTGGCCAAAAACCTGACGGGCTGCCGCCGCTGCCGAAACCGGCTCAGCCACCTGCCGCGGCTGGTTAAATCAGCCCGCCGTCGCTTGTTATCTTCTCAACTCGTTCTCGACCCTTGGTCGCTTTTCATGAACCACTTTTTCAAACTCTCCTGCTTTGCCAGCGTCATTGCCGTCACGCTTGTGATGTCGTCGGCTGTCCAGGCCCAAAACGATCGTCTCTATGACAAGTCGGGCAAGAGCGTCACTGGCGCGGTTGCCCAAACCAGCGCCAAAGGGGTTCAGTTAAAACGCAGCGATGGTGTTCAGAATTTCTTATCGGCCGACATCGAAAAAATCCTCTACGAAGGCGACCCGGGTTCATTGACGAAGGCTCGCGAGTTCGTGATCGACGATCAATACGAACAGGCACTCGAAGAGCTGAAAAAGGTCGACGCGAAAGAGATCAAACGCGCCGTCATCGAAGCCGACTACGCGTACTACACCGTACTTTCGCAAAGCAAACTTGCCTTGTCGGGACGCGGCCCCAAAGAAGCTGCCGCGTCGGCCGTGCTCGGATTCATCGGAAAATACCGCGATTCATGGCACCTGTTTGACGCCGCGAAAATCCTGGGCGATTTGGCGCTGGCACTGAACAAACCGGCCGATGCCTTGAAGTACTACAAACTTCTGGACAGTTCAGCGTCGGCAGACACCAAAATCGAATCGGTTTATTTGCAGGCGATGGTTTCGCTTTCGCAAACCGAAAGTGACGCGGCGATCTCGATGTTCGACAAAGTCATCAACGTCAAGGCACAAACACCGCAAACGATTCGAACTCAATCGCTTGCCAAAGCAGGTAAGGCAGTCGCGCTGGCTCAAACCGGCAAAGCAACCGAAGGGCTCGAATTGGTCAATTCGTTGATTGCCGAGCTGAACCCCACCGACATTGAAATGGCCGCTCGGATCTACAACGCACAAGGTGCCAGCTACGAAGCGTCCGGCGATGTCGAAGGAGCCGTGTTGGCTTATTTGCATACTCATTTGATGTTTTCGCGTTTGCCTGACGCTCACGCGCAAGCCCTGCTGAAGCTTGTCGAACTTTGGCCCAAGCTCGGAAAGCCTGATCGAGCGGCCGAAGCTCGCCAAGAACTGCAACAACGCTACCCCGGTGCTTTGTAGTCGAGCGAAATCGCTAGACTATGAATCGCTAGACTATGATTGGAACATTGGTTTTGCCGTTGTTCCGCGAACTCCCCAACCAATTTCAAACTACCTTTTCTCACTCAAGCTTTGACTCGGAGAGCCTCTTTGATGTCCGTCTCCTGCGGTTCGCTAACTGGCATGTCCAGTCTTCTTCGTTCGATCGTTTTCATGGTCGTGTTCATTTCTTCGTCCTCTTTGGCAATCACTGCCAGCGCACAGGATGATGCTGCTGCAGAGTTTGGTGACGCCGCCGGCGAATTTGCCGAAGACGTCGCTGCCGAGCCGGAGCAACCGGCGGCCGACGGTGGAGATGAAAACGACGGGGCCGCCCCCGTTCCCAAGGGCAGCCAGAACTTGTTGAAGTGGACCTATGATTCACTTGGACTTGGCTATGTGCTGATCTTCTTGGCCCTATCGATCACGTTGGTGTCCCTATTCGTGATGAACATGTTGGCCGCTCGGCGCGACACACTTTGTCCGCAAGAGTTAGTCGACAATTTTGAAGCGCGACTGAACGAAAAAGACTTTCAAGGCGCCTACGACATGGCCCGAACCGACGAGTCGGTGCTTGGACAAGTCTTGTCGGCTGGTTTGGCAAAACTGAGCCGCGGTTACAACAAAGCACTCGAAGGAATGCAGGAAGTCGGCGAAGAAGAAAGCATGAAGCTGGAACACCGTCTCAGTTACATGGCGCTGATCGGAAACCTTAGCCCCATGATTGGTCTGTTCGGAACCGTTCAAGGGATGATTTCATCGTTCCAAGTGATCGCGTTGGGCGGTTCGACGCCCAAGCCATCCGATTTGGCCGCGGGTATTTCGACGGCGTTGTTCACGACGCTGGTCGGCTTGGCGGTCGCGATTCCGGCGATTGCGGCGTACAACATTCTGCGAAACCGGGTCTCGCGTCTGCTGCTAGAAGTCGGCGTGACCAGCGAAAACTTGATGAGCCGTTTCGAAGACGTTCAACCTCAAGCGGTTAAGAAGTAGGAACTGATTCGATGCGCGTAAAAAACAAAAAAGTCGATTTAGCCGAAGGCGACCTGACGCCGATGATCGACATGACGTTCCAGTTGATCGCCTTTTTTATGGTGCTGATCAACTTTGCGCAGACCGAATCGAATGATCGCGTCAAGTTGCCTAGTAGCCAATTGGTCAAGCCACCCGAAGTCGCGATCGAGTTCCCGATCGTGCTGCACGTGGCCAAAGATGGCGAGATCATCCTGGGCGGCGACGACTACACCGCTGAAACGCTTCGGATTGGACTGAACCGCGAAATTTCGGTCATTCGCGCCGAAGGCAAATCGGTCAATGACGCAAACGTCATCATCCGAGCCCACAAGGACACCGCCGCTGGTGATGTCCAAGAGATCATTCGTGTCGCCCAAGAACAGAAGCTCGAAAACTTTGCGCTTCGGGTAAAGGAGGATCGTTCATGAAAATTCGAAATCAAAAAGACGCCGAAAAGAACGGTCTGGACATGACCAGCATGATCGACATCGTCTTTCTGCTGCTGATCTTCTTTGTGATGACGTTCAAGATCGTCGAAATGGAAGGCGACTTCAGCGTCCGCATGCCGTTGGCCGGTGGTGCTGCGTCGGACCCGACCGACTTGCCACTGAAACTGCGTTTGCGCGCCAATGATGAAGGTCAATTGACCGGCATGTCGATGAACGAAATTGATTTGGGGACCGATTTTGACAAGCTTCGAGGTAATGTTGTTTCCATGGTGGGCGGCAATGCGCCCGTCGCTGGCGACGAAGGCCCCGAACTGGAAATCGACACCGATTACAACTTGCGATACGAGTATGTGATCCGTGCGATCACCGCGGTCAGCGGCTACAAAGACGGTGACCAAGTGGTCAAGCTGATCGAAAAGATCAAGTTTGCGAAACCACGCCGGTAAGTTCCTTGATCCTACTTCTCGACAACTACGATTCCTTCGTTCACAACCTTGCCCGATATTTTCGTCGAGCCGGTTGTGAAACCTTGGTCGTTCGCAGTGACCAAATCGACGTCCGCCGGTGTAACGAGATGTCACCCGAGGCGGTGGTCCTGTCGCCGGGACCGCGAGGACCGGAAGAGGCGGGGTGTTCGATCGAAGTGCTGCGTGACCTATCGCCCAACATTCCGATTCTTGGCGTCTGTTTGGGTCATCAATCGATCGGTGCAGCATTCGGTGGCGTGGTGCATCGCTGTGGCCCAATGCACGGCGTCAGCAGTACGATCACGCACGATGGGCTGGGTGTTTTTGCGGACTGTCCGTCGCCGATGCGAGTTTCCAGGTATCACTCACTTGCAATCGATCCGAATCATGTCCCCAGCGATTTGATTGTGACGGCATCGACAGATGACGGAGTCATCATGGGCGTGCGTCACAGAACTCGGCCGATCCATGGCGTGCAATTTCACCCCGAATCGGTGCTGTCAGATTGCGGCGAAAAGGTCATCGAAAATTTCATCGCGATTGCCCAGCAATGCAATGGCGACCGCGCAGGTGGCTCGATGGACAAGCCTACTGGGTCATTGCCGCATTCGCCCCTTCTCGAGAAAGGGTGAAGCCTTGATCCTAGAGTCTCTTGTTACTTCGGTCGATGCATCGGGCCGAGTCAATCTTGCGCCGATGGGGCCGATCGTCCATGGCGACCTAACCGAACCGAGCGGCGCGGGCGTGACTTTCACACTGCGTCCGTTCGTGTCCTCACGCACGTTCGGCAATTTGAAACAATCCAAACGTGCGGTCATTCATGTCACCGACGACGCCATGTTGATCGCTCGTGCGGCGGTAGGCCAGGTCGATGATGCCGAAGTTACGAGACTCGTTCGCCAAATCGAGGGCACCGATTGGTGGCCGCTGGTCGATTGTCACCGCTGGTTCGCGGTTGAGATTGAATCGATCGATCACGACGATGTTCGGTCCGAAATGAACTGCCGCGTGGTTCAGTCCGAGACGGTTCGACCTTTCTTTGGCTTTAATCGTGCGAAGCATGCGGTGCTGGAAACGGCAATCTTGGCGACGCGAACTCATCTGATTTCGGCTGACGCGATTCACGACGAGATCAAACGCCTGACACCACTGATCGACAAAACGGCCGGCTCTGCAGAACATGATGCCTTCAAGATGCTTCGCAGGATCATTGATGAACGACTCGCCGATCAGTAAAAACAATTCAAAAGCAGCAAATCCCGGAACGCGATCGGTACGCGTGACTACGGGCGCTCGATTGCATTTTGGTTTGCTCGACACTGCTGCTCCGTTTGGCGGCGTTGGTGTGATGGTGGACGGGCCGGCAACGGAAATTGTGGTTCGCTCACATGCCACGTTTGCAGCCGACGATTCGATCATCGGGCGAGCCACCGAAATTGCGACACGGCTCTGCGATCATGTTGGCTGGGATGAACTGCCGGCTTGTCAAATCAACGTGGTCACGGCGCCACCGTCCCACTGCGGACTCGGCAGCGGCACCCAGTTGTCGATGGCGATTGCGGAATCCATCTGCGAGTTCTTTGGTGTCGACGTTGCGGCGGAAAATCTGGCCGTCGAAATTGCCGGACGGGGAAAACGATCGGCCATCGGGGTACACGGATACTATGCGGGTGGATTGATCGACGAGCGAGCCGATTCGCCGACGGACCTGAATCCACTGAACCACCGCATCGAATTACCAGAGTCTTGGCGGGTGATCATCATGCGTCCCAAATCACAGGCGACAACGATTAGTGGCGACACCGAGATTCAGCAGTTTTCAGCGTTGACGGCGGCAAGTGGCGAAGCGAAATCGAATCTGATCCACATTTTGGATCACGAGATATTGCCAGCAGCCAAAGCAGCCGAATTTGCCAAGTTCGCTGGCAGCGTCCAGCGCTACAACCACGCCAGCGGAATGTTGTTCGCCAGTGTGCAAGGCGGCCCCTATCACGGTGAAAACGTGGCACGCTTAATTGACGAAGCCACCGCGCGTGGCGGCCAAGGCGTTGGGCAAAGCAGTTGGGGGCCGGGTGTTTTTGCGTGGTTCGAATCCGCCGCAGAACTGGAACGTTTTGCGAATGACTTGCCCGCCAACATCGATGTGATCGCAAAGGCGAAACCGAAGCACCAATCACGTACGATCGAAATCGAATCCTAAGCGAAACTAATGCTCGGGCTCTGCCAGTGGTTCTTCGTCGCCGATGATGGGCTTGCCGATACCGCCCATGAATGACCACGCAAACAGCAGGGCTGCAGATGCAAAGTAACCTGCTGCGAATTCCAGAACGAGTTTGCGGTTGACGGGATCGAGTACCATGTCGCCCCAAGTTTCAGGGCCAACGGGAACGAATAAACGATTCCCAGCAAGCGGCGAGTGCATCACGCCGAACAGCGTCAAGACACCGGCGAGCAACAGGACTTTCGCCGCCAACACCAGTCGCCGATCAATCGCCGCCGCCAGCGACCATGACCACAGCAGGCTGGTCAGAATGAATCCGCTGCTGAGCATGCCGATCGTTTTCAGGTTCGCCATCAAGCCAGGATCCTGTAGCGTTTCAGCACTGATGCCTTGCGACATCAAGGCGCCATCGCCAAAGATTCGGCCAGGCAGATTCATCGCCAAGAACGCGAGTGCAGGCAGGCACGCCAAAGCAACCGCCGGATAGTGGCGGCGCGGTGTTGCCAGAAAACTTTGCGCGGTGATTTCGAGGCCGACGAAAACCAAAATCGGAAAAACCACGGGGGCAGGGATCCATGCATTCAACCACGCAAAGTACCCCACCAATCCCGCCGATCCGACCAACAACGCCGTCCCCAGCACATAGGCCGCGCGTCCGCCCATCGCTTTGTAGGCGGGGTGCCCGATGTACGGCGTCGTTTGAATAACTCCACCCGATAGGCCCGCGATCAAGGTCGCCAGCGCTTCGACACCGATGACGGACCGTGTGTCGTACGCGTCGCCCGCCGCACATGCACTTTCGGTACAGTCGATCCCGCCAACAATCGTGGCGATCGCAAACGGCATCGCGATCGGCAAGAACGGCAACGCATCGGTAAAGCTGCCGAGCCACTGGAACTGCCAGCTTTCCAACCACATCGTTGGGAACCACGACACATCCACAGGTTCGGGAAAGTGGTAGCCGGTGCCGGGAATCCAGCACAGGATGTAGTACATCGAGCCGGCCACGATCAATGCCCCCAACGTCCCGGGCGTTCGGCCTGGCAACGGGATCCGGCCAATCAAAGTCGTCAACACGATCACCAGCGCGATCATGCCGGGCAGCGGATGCCCCAGAATTTCCATCAGCGGTAGAAAACTGATCAAGACCAATGCGATCGCGGCAAGCGACCCCAACAAACCGGCTCGCGGCACACAGCGACGAACCCACTCGGTCGCCGGTGCCAGGATGAACTTCAGTAACCCCGATAGCACGATGCACCAGATCCCGATGTACCACGTCCGATAGGCAGCGGCGGTCGGGTCCAGGCCCATCGCTTGACCTTGCAAAAAAGACGGCCCAAGCACAAACAAAGCCATGCCAAAGGTCGACGGAGTATCCAGCCCCAGTGGCATCGCAGTGACGTCATCGCGTCCGGTCTGTTTTGCGAGTCGAAAGGCAAGAACGAAAAACGCCAAATCGCCGATCAAGACTCCCAATGCCGTGCCGGGCACCATCGCCGAAACGGCGAACTCGGTCGGGAATCCGAACCCGGCCAGCAACCCCACCATCAGCAAC
>JBAUHR010000114.1:0-3480 GCA_049680385.1 Rubripirellula sp.
ATTGGTGTCCGTTTCTTTGCGAAGGCAGTCTTTTAAATCACAGTCCTTCAGTGAATTGACACCCTCGGCCACGCAGGCGGCATTGATCTCAGCCCCTTCGCGTTTTGTGTGCGTCCAGTCCTCTGGCGTGAACAGGTCGCGTCCGACTTTTGTTTCGCCAAGTTCTTCATAGCGGCGTGCAACGATTTCATTCAGATCAATGAACAGAGCGCCGGATTGTTTGGCGGCCTCTCGCGCCCACAGACCGTAATCTTTGTCCGATCGAATCACGCGGCCGTCCTGCCAGCGATCGCGAGGGACTTGCGACAAGACGATGGGGATGGCTCCTTTGGCTTTCGCGTCAGCGACGTATTTCCTTAGATACCAGCCGAAGCTATGAACGGTTTCCGCCTTGCCGGTTGCTTCCACCACTCCGTCGATCGATTCGTCGCTGTTGCCTTTGATCGATGCACGAGGTCGATCGCCCTCGAACATCTTGCCGCCATCATTGTGACCGAACTGCATCATCACGAAATCGCCTTCGCGCAATCGGTCGAGTGATTTCTGCCACAATCCTTCGGTCAGATAGGTGCGACTGCTGCGTCCACCGAGTGCACGATTCTCGACTTCCAGCTTTTCGGAATCGAAGTGTTTGTCGATCAGTTGGCCCCAGCCGAACATGCCGTCGTCACCGCGACCGCGGCCGTTCTTGACCGTTGAGTCACCAATCAGAACCAAGCGACGTTTGTCGCTGTCTGATTCAGTTTCTGGCTTCGAAGTTGTTGGATCGACGTCGTTCGGTTTCGCCTCACGCTTGACGCTGACCATGTAGACATGACGCTCGCCGTGCATATTAGAGCGAAAGACAATCCACTTTCCGTCGGGTGTGAAGGTGACGTTGGGTTCGAGGTCGTAGTCGTGTGTGGAGAGGTCGACGAGTCGCTCCGCGGTAAACGTGCCGAGTTTGGCAGGCTCACCACTGAGTGTTCCGTCCGTCAATTCGTTGCCAGGTCGAAACAGGTAAATCCATTGACCGTTGCCCGGTGGGTTCAACCGCCGTTTTTCAGGTAGTGGCGTTTGGTTGGCGACGCTTTGGGGGCCGCCTCCGTCGCCGGCGAATAGCTTGCCGTCGCGTGAAATGTTGTAGTGAACCGACCATTCTTCGCGTGCAAGCCGATATCCGATTCGTTCGCCCGTCTTGACGTGAACTCCAGCGAGCCAGAATTGATCGGCTCGCGGTGTTTGCAGGTCGTACCACACCCACTGGCCATCGGCGCTGAAAAATTCGTGCCCGGCGATTTCGTATTGCTGCTGACGCTTGTGCATCAGTTTTGGCTGATTGCTGCCGAAGCGTATCGTCCAGACGCGATCCAGTTCGTGCCATGAACCTTCGTGGCAAAACACTCCAAAGTTCGGATCGGTGGGTGAACACTGCAGATGGTTCAGCCAATCTCGCGACGGATGAAACGTTTCGAGTTTTCCGGAATCAATCTCGACCGTAAAGAGTTTTCTCAAACGCTCGCGATCGCGGCGGAATTCCTGCATCGATCCAAACAACAATGTTTCGTCGGCATTGACACCGTTGAAACTGGAGCCGCGCGGAAGCGTGACGATCTCGCGAGTCTTCCCGGTGTCGATATGCGTCGCTCGCACGACCGTTCCTTCCCGAGACCGTGTGGAGTAATAGACATGTCGTGACTTGCGGCCCATTTCGACGCCGCTGCTGCCGCCCATTCGATAGCTCTGCCTGGGCACAACCACTTTCAGCTTGCGTGTTTCCAGATCAACTGTCTCGAGTCCGCGCGGCGTCGAAATCAGCAGCTTGTCGCCTTCGGGCGTGTATGTGTTTTGGTGAAAATACAGGCTCGCGCTGCCAGCTTGTTTCGACAGCCGCACTACACGGTGTCCTGTTCTTGGATCGATCCACTTCGTCGGAACTTGATCGGCATCGATTGAAACCAGCTGACCATTTGCTACTTGGGCATTTGGTGCGCTGGCAACCACCGGCCAGCCTTCCTTTGACCAGCTCATTTCCTGGATGGATAGCTTCGATCGCCCGCGTTCGGTTCCATCATAAAAATGGCAGCTCAATAGATAACGGTCGCCATCGAGCAAGACATTCGTATGTCCCGGACCGATGAAGGGGCCTTCACTTTCGAGCAATAGCGTGCCGCCACCTTCTGCCAAATCGACTCCGTCTTTGTCCAGGTACGGCCCGGTGATGGTGCGACTGCGACCGACTCGAATGTTGTACGTACTGTCGACGCCACTGCAACATTTGCCCCAATTCACAAAGAGATATAACCAACCGTCGTGTTGGTAGATGTGCGGTGCTTCGATCTGACGGTAATTGGCGATCGAGCGATCAGGCTTATCTTCTGCATTGCGTTTGCCTGTCTGCGGATCGAGCTGAATGAGTTTCAGCCCGCTCCAAAAGGAACCGAACGACATCCACAACTCACCTGCTGCAGTGCGAATCACTGCCGGGTCGATCGCATTGAAGTCATCGTCGCTGCAGGACTGAATCACGACTCCATGGTCGGTCCAGCCGAATTCAGAGTCGTCGGGATTCAACGTCGGGGTCGAAGCGAGGGCGATAGCAGACGTATTTTTTCCAAAGCTGGAGACCGAGTAATAAAGCAGATACCGATCACCGATTTGGAGAACATCAGGCGCCCAGAAGTGACCTCGCTGGCCGGGAACGACATCAGTTACCCAATTCGGAATCTCAGGGAAAACTCGTGGCCCACGCTGCCAGGTTTGAAGATCTTTAGATCGCCACGAGGAGACGCCGGTTCCGGTAGAAAAGAACCAATACTCGTCGCCACACTTGACGATGGATGACGGATCGTGCACATCGACGTCGCGTTTGCCACGCAGCTCGAACAACGCTGCTTCCTGTGCAGCGGATAGTCGCGGCGCACAGTTTGGCAACGGGCGTTTCAGTGCTTCCGTTGCTCCACGCGGCAGTTCAAGCTTCGCGGTTCCAATGTCCTTGATTTCGACCGTGGTCTGCCGCCAACTTTCACGGCGCTGACCATCGTCAACGATCTTGCCTTCGACTCGAAGGACGTATTTCGTTAGCAAGCCATCCGTGATCCAAAAGCAAACAGTGCCCTTGGCGTCCTGCACTGATTCTCCCCGACGACGTGTATCCAAACGGTCACTTGCTTCGTCGACAGGCAATGTTCCGACAACGACATCACCGTCCGCTGTCAGTGAGGTCAACGCCGAGGCGAGCTCCTTGGCTTCTGCGGCTGGAGTATCAATACGTCGTGCGAGCGACGCGGCAAACCCTTCCGAACCATACCCTTGGTCGGAAAGCGAAACCGACTCCCAACGACCATCCCGATTGGTGACGGCAGCCTTATTTCCATCGATGACAATCTGCGTGGAACGAGGGCCGAACGACAGCGTGGCGTGAGTCACACCGCCTTGTACTGTTACGCCTGTCTCGGGACCGGGGCGGAAACGTGTTTCCTCAGGAACCGCAGCTTCACT
>JBAUHR010000115.1:0-3037 GCA_049680385.1 Rubripirellula sp.
GATCGATCCTCGGTACTGCTCTCAGGAGGAAAGTGCTCGACGAACCGCGCTCAAAGCCCGCACTTATATTGCTCCAGCAAGAAGGCGGCAGGGACTTAGGTTGGACAGCTCACAAGTTCTGGTGGCCGGTATTTGCTGCCCCGACCAATGCCGAGCCATGTATTTTTGCAACGAAAGTGGCGAATTGAATGGTTATCGGCACCATAGCTTTTCTGGAAAGCGCCACTAAAGATTAAACAAGAAACGACAGAGTTGGGGGATGAAAATTTCATCTTTAGCGGCTCTGCCCTCCGCAGAAATTTTCGGGGGGCAGTGAACGATTTGGAACATTGGGTACCTTGCAATTGGATCGAGGTATCCACCCACAATAGCTAGCTTCCTCAGCGAGAGGATATTAGGACCGACGAATGGGAATGGCTTCAGAGACCTTCTGAACCACCCCGTCCCTGATTACTTCTGTTGTTCTGACCGTCTCAGCGCCAGCGTGCCCAACCGTGATCCTGACATTGTTCAGTTCGGTGGGAACGCCGCCGAAGCAGCGGTTGAGGGCACCAAGAAAGCCAACGTTGGCAATAGGCTGTGGTGTTGGACTCGCATTGTTTCTAGGGCTTGGTACGGTCGAAGGGAAAAGGTAGATGCACGGCGGGGGCAATCGATATGGCCCGATTTCTGTGAAACGCTCTGGGTTGTCTATAACCTTCGGGCATGGCCGGGCAATCGTGCCGCAGATCCAATCCCATACGATGAGACCATCAACTCGCTGATTTCTTGAAATTATTTCTGCAGAGAGTCGCGTGTGAATCCCCGACCAAACGTTATGGCGTGGATCGGCACCGGGGTTCGAACACACGCTCCAAAGAATGAATTCATCCGCATGCGGAGGTCGTTCGAATATGTTGGTGTTGTTCCCATCCAAGCACCCCTTCAATTCCACGACGGATGTTCTGCCGTCGTTCAAAGTGATGCTGTAGTCATGGCGGTTTTCGCCACCGGCAGAAATCCAATCTTCGATTAGAGCCTGATCTTGCATATGATTGAGGATGGCCGCGACGAAATCACGCTTCGGTCGCATGGTCGCGGAAAACTGGCCACGAATGCGTTCAATGCTACCGCGGAACAGCCCAGATTGGTAGAAATCGTGCTCGTCTAGGCCATGAGTGCCGAGCGTGTGCGATTGGGTTTTCAGGACTTCGGCAAACTCAACGATTAAGTCCCGGAGCGCCTCATTCTTTTCGCACGGAATCACACTCATCTGTCTCTCTTTCTTCATTATTCTTTTGAGAGACTATCGGTTCGATGATGTGCTTTGCAATATGCCGAACTACCGGCACCGCGACACCATCTCCGGTCAGATGATAGGCTTCGTTGTAGGCCTCCGGCAGCATGTATGCATCTGGCAGCCCCATGAGCCGAGCCGTTTCCCGAGTGGAAATGAGGCGCGAACGGATCAGGTTTCCCTCCACAACTAGGATGGACTGGCGAGATGATCCACCGCCAGGTGTGCGAAGACAGCCCGCGATGTCGTCGAAGCGGACTTCTGCACGTTGAACTTTAACCCCTTGTTGAAAGCGGGTTCTTTTGTACACGCCGCCAACCATCCGCACCCCCGAAGCTTGTGCAGTTTTTACCTTCGCCAGGTTGACCTCTGACATCATCGATATCAGTTGTCGTGTTTCTGTCTTTGTATGCCATCGCACTGAGTTTGGTGTTTCTTCAATAACGTCGGAGAAGCGCATTTCCCGCTGATCAGGCTTTGGCATACTCCACCAAATCCAATTGCGCTGAAGCCGTTCAGGGAGTGCGCAATAGGAACGCCGAAGAGCAGTGGTATGCCATGGTTGCGATGGCCCGTCGGACGCGCTATCGACCTGAACATCACCGCGAGTTGCGACAACGAAAAGTCTGGGTCTAGACTGCGGAACAAAGAGCTCCGCATCCACAACAACCGCACCATACCTGTATCCGAGTCCGTCGAGTGCTTCACAGATGGCAGTGAAGTCCTTTCCGGCATGGCTTGTCAGAGTGCCAACTACATTCTCTAAAGTCACAACTGTTGGTGCCCGCCCGTCGTCCTTCAGTGACTGGATTTGCGCGATAAACGGCCAGAATGTCCCCGACCTATCACCACGCAGACCGGCTCCGCCACCAGCCAATGATAGATCTTGGCACGGGAATGACCCCCAAACCAAGTCCGCTGTTCCCGGGAGATCGTCAGGTGCTATGTTGCGGATATCATCGACAACCAGTTCGGCCTTACCCCAGTTACGCTTGTAGGATTCGCCTTTTTTCCGGTCGAAATCGTTGGCGAACAAGCACTTCCAGCTATCGCCCAGCCCAGCCCTTGCCATGCCACCGCCAGCAAAAAATTCATAAAAGCTAGGCATTCATCACTCCCATTTCGTACCTCTTGTGCCTTAGTCAGGAGAACATTTCAAGATTCTTGGGTTCATAATCGTCCACGAAGGTTGAGATAGAGTTTGCTGAGTTACGCCTACGGCAACCCGTGAAATCCTACTAACTGCTAGATTCTGCGTGATAGCCATGGACGCACCTTTGGCATTGCCCCTGTAACGTCGATATCTCGCAGCATGCGCCCCACCACCAACCCGTTCCGCACCCAATCCAGCGCCTGCCACCAATCTTCATATCCGCGACGAGCGGATGTGATCTGTTCCGGGTGCGGCCGCCAAAGGTGTTGCATTCCGCAGTAAACTAGTAATTTCATGGCGAGGCTACAAAAAGGTTCTTTCAAGCTGCCATTTTGCATTTGTATAGTTTAGAGAAAATTCCAAGCAGTTAACCCGCAGAGGTGAGTCCAATGCTTCCAACAGTTTTTTTGTCGCTTTCAGGTTCGGATGCAAAGTTTGTAAGCAAAGTTCAAAAGAGCCTTCCGGATGGATTGGCATACTACTACCCCATGAGCTTCGCGAACGGAGACAATCTTATCGAAGCGATGGAATCCAAAGTTCCAGAAGCGCAAATTTTCGTTCTCTTTGCATCACGTGCGTCGATTGCTTCAGTTTGGGTGGGCTTTGAG
>JBAUHR010000116.1:0-1986 GCA_049680385.1 Rubripirellula sp.
CACTAAACTGCGCGCCGTTGGTCAGAGCGATGCCAGCTGGGAACACGACATCACGGCCGACGATCGATTCAAACAAAATCCCATTGCCAAGATCGTCTGCGAGCGTGATTTGTTCACGGTCGACGATTTCGTCACCTGGAACGGCGGCGAAGTCGATTGAACCATGGTGCTTAACCATGGCACCATCGGTCGCAAAGTCGAATCGAATGCGAACGTTTTCGCTGCCCGCCAGTGGTCCAATGTCAATCCTCGCCTGACGCCATTCCTGGGTGTCATCGAAAATCTCTTGGACTGGAATATTCGTGTCGTTGAAATAATCGTATTCGTCGGCGTTAGGCAAGCTTCGGAAATTATTGTTCGTCGCAAGCAAGATCCACTGGCCGTCGTCACCTGAGCCAAAAACACGGAAGCTATCGTTTTGTTGTCGTGCCAACGTGTAGTCGTCATCGCCCTCCACTTCCAACAGATAACTGAAGTACAGCGTCGGTTTGTCTGCTGAGCTGTAGCCTTCCAAACTGAATGGTCGTGAGATGACGGAGCCATGGCTACCGCCCGGTGCGAGTTCACCTCGAGCGTCTCCCTCATCGTGACTGATGGTGTTGTTCGCTGCATTTCCATCGACTTCGAATCCGTAATACAGACTGTTACTACCACTGGTATCGAGACGACTTCGGTCATACGGGATCTCGACGCCATGATCGAAGTTGTTGCCCCGATCGGGAGTTTGGTGCCATGGATTGTCTTCCAAGTGGCTAAATGCCAAGCCAGTTGGGGATGCTTGTAAGGAATTCGTAAAGGAGGAAAAACTAGCAAAGGACAGCTGAATGGCCGAGCGTCCGTTGTAGAAAACGTTGGCAGGTTTAACGGCACCCAATTCATCAATATCGATCGCATACAACCAACCGTCATCCGTCGTCGCAAAGATTGTTTGACGATAGGCTTCGTTTTCGATCGATCGCGGCCCCATCGCCATGCCAGTAAAGCTTGGCGTGGTGCGGAACGAAGAGAATGCATGAATCGGATCGATCGGCACGACACCGTGGAAGACCGTTGGAATCACCGAGTTGTAGCCGAAGGCGATACTGGTGTCGGGAGCAGCGACTGTGGAAAATGGATTGAAAGAGTGGACTCCGCCATTGTCAGTGACGGCAAAGAAGTTGCTTCCGTTATCCGGGTCGATCCCCATACCTGTAATGTCACCAGCGTCACCACCCGTATCGAAAATAAAGCCAGTGTCGACCACTCCAAATTCGGCATCGACAGATGCGGAACCTTGGTTGGTCGTGTAGGGCACGGTCCCAGCAAACGTACGGTGCGCGTTCGTGTTGGTGCTACCACGGCTAGTAACTGCGCCGGATCCAACCGTGGTTGAATAAAACAGGTTTCTCGTTAATACAGTTGGGACTTCAAAGCCGCGACCATTGTTGTCACGTGACACGATGATGTAGCCGGCCGAGTTGGCGTTAATCGCCCCGCCACGCACGGTCGAACCATTCGTCAACGGAAACGTCATCGCGTGAATATCTAGTTGGGCGTTGTCATCGCCTTCAAGATCGGTGCCAGCTTGATTGTTTCGTTGGAAGTCAATCGCGTCGTCCGACGAACTCAGTACCGCTCCATTGACCGAGCTGATGTTTAGATAGTTGCCAACGTTTCCGTTGTTTTCCGCTCCAGTGGTTGGGCCCAAGCTGTAGGTGAATAGTTCGCCGTCGCTTCGCAAAGCGATATCGTCGGTGGGTTGTCCCGACTGCCCGATCAAGTGCTCGACGATTCCAGTAAATGGGTTGACACTAATCAATGACGTTTGGTTGTTGCCGGAATAGCCTGAGTCAAGGCTGACGAACAAGCGGATGTCATCCAGCGTGTAAGGCACAATCGAATCGTCATCAAAGAACGCTTCGATGACGGGGCCTTCAGCGGTGTAATTGTTTGAGTTGGAAAACAAGCCTGTCGACGTCGTTCCAGTCGATACGTCATCTTTGATGA
>JBAUHR010000117.1:0-1992 GCA_049680385.1 Rubripirellula sp.
CACTAAACTGCGCGCCGTTGGTCAGAGCGATGCCAGCTGGGAACACGACATCACGGCCGACGATCGATTCAAACAAAATCCCATTGCCAAGATCGTCTGCGAGCGTGATTTGTTCACGGTCGACGATGTCGTCACCTGGAACGGCGGCGAAGTCGATTGAACCATGGTGCTTAACCATGGCACCATCGGTCGCAAAGTCGAATCGAATTCGCACGTTTTCGTTGCCAGCCAACGGTCCAATGTCAACTCGCGCCTGACGCCATTCTTGGGTGTCATCGAAAATCTCTTGGACTGGAATATTCGTGTCGTTGAAATAATCGTATTCGTCGGCGTTGGGAAGGCTGCGGAAATCGTTGTTCGTCGCAAGCATGACCCACTGGCCGTCGTCACCCGCACCAAAGACGCGGAAACTGTCGTTTTGAAGTCGACCGGGCGCGAAGATCGTGTAGTCGTCGTCTGCTTCTACTTCCAGCAGATAACTGAAGTACAACGTAGGTTTGTCAGCGGAGCTGTAGCCTTCCAAGCTGAACGGCCGTGAGATGACAGAACCATGGCTACCGCCTGGTGCCAGTTCACCTCGGGCGTCGCCTTCGTCGCGGCCGATCGTGTTGTTCGCTGCGTTTCCATCGACTTCGAATCCATAATACAGGCTGTTACTACCATTCGTGTCAAGACGACTTTGGTCATACGGGATTTCAACGCCATGATCGAAGTTGTTGCCCCGATCGGGAGTTTGGTGCCATGGATTGTCTTCCAGATGGCTAAATGCCAAGCCAGTCGGGGATGCTTGTAAGGAATTCGTAAAGGACGAAAAACTAGCAAAGGACAGCTGAATGGCTGAGCGTCCGTTGTAGAAAACGTTGGCAGGTTTGACGGCACCCAATTCATCAATATCGATCGCATACAACCAACCGTCATCCGTCGTCGCAAAGATTGTTTGACGATAGGCTTCGTTTTCGATCGATCGCGGCCCCATCGTCATGCCAGTAAAACTGGGTACGGTACTGAATGTCGAATTTCCATGAACCGGATCGATCGGTACGACGCCGTGGAAGACCGTTGGGATCACGGAGTTGTAGCCAAAGGCGATACTGGTGTCCGGAGCGGCGACAGTGGTACGTGGATTGAAAGAGTGCACGCCGCCATTGTCTGTCACGGCAAAGAAGTTGCTGCCGTCATCCGGATCGATCCCCATGCCAGTGATGTCACCAGCGTCACCGCCCGTGTCGAAAATAAAGCCAGTGTCGACGACGCCAAATTCGGCGTTGTTGGACGCCGATCCAAAACGTACATCGTATGGACCGTTTCCAAAGTTTCGGTGCGCGTTGTCATTCCGGTTCCCACGGCTGGTTACATTTCCGTTGCCGACCGTAGTTTGGTAGAACAAGTTTCTAGAAAGTTCCGATGGAACCTCGCCGCCCAGGCCTAGGCTGTCCCGTGTACCAACAACGTAACCAGCGGAGTTCACATTGATGGGTGCACTGCGGACGGTTGAGCCATCTGTCAGCGGGAACGTGATGGCGTTGATTAACAGTTGAGCATTGGCGTCGGCCTCATTCCCGGTTCGAGCTTGGTTGGATTGCTGGAAGGTGATGGTGTCGTTACCAGCGCCGCTAGCGGCACCATTGATATTGCTAATGTTGTAGTAGACACCAGAGTTTGCATCGGTTGGCACCCCATTGTTCGGCGTCAAGCCGTAAGTGAACAGCTCACCATCGCTTCGCAAGGCGATATCAGCCGTTCGGTCTGTTGACTGCCCGATCAAATGCTCGACGATTCCAGTGAATGGATTGACACTGATCAACGAAGTTTGGTTGTTTCCAGAGTAGCCAGAATCAAGGCTGACGAACAGGCGGATGTCATCTAGCGTGTAAGGCACAATCGAATCGTCATCAAAGAACGCTTCGATGACGGGGCCTTCAGCGGTGTAATTGTTTGAGTTGGAAAACAAGCCTGTCGACGTCGTTCCAGTCGATACGTCATCTTTGATGA
>JBAUHR010000118.1:0-20481 GCA_049680385.1 Rubripirellula sp.
CGTCAGGATGCTCCAAGCAACGTCCTGCAGCGCCGTCGCTCGGTCGTCGCCGTATTCTTTGGTGACTTCCAACAGCGTCGCAAGCTCGTCGTCAGTCGGTTGTCGCACCAAAGCTCGCGTGAACAACTCGCCAATGATCGTGGCATCGTCGGCACCGTCTTTGATCTGTTTGGCGATAAAACTATCGTCGCTGGCCAGCTTGTCGTTCATCGTGTTGCCGTTGGACAAGTGCAGCACCTGCACCATGCTTGGCTCGCTGCTGCGTTCACATTCACACGTGATCTCACGAGGGTTCCGGCCGAAGGTTTGCAGGAAGTACGAATCAACCGATGAATCGTACAACTCGATCGCGCGAGTTCCCTTGGGATAGAAATCCGTATCCTGGTAATCGCCACCAGGGAACGCCAACCGGGTGAACGACGTGACCGTCCCGAGCGTCTGATCGACCGAATCCAGCAGGACTTCGGCAATCATGCGGCGTGGGTAATAGCGGCTCAAGTACTTCTGTTCCTCACGGTTTTCGTCCAGCGGCAGGCTGCTGCGTTGATATGTTTCGCTTGCCAAAATCAACCGCATCAATTCCTTCAAATCGAAACCAGCATCGGCCAAGTGCTGGGCCGCCGCCGCAAGCAGAGGCTCGTTGGACGCCGGATTACTGGCGCGCAGATCGTCGACCTGTTCCACCAACCCGCGACCAAAGAAGTTCGCCCAAATTCGGTTGGTGATCGATCGTGCGAAGTACGGGTTATCCGGATCTGTCATCCAAGCCGCCAACGCCTCGCGCCGGTCGCTAGGATCGTCCATCGCCAACACATCCGCATCCAGCGGCGCCGGCGGTTGCGGCTTGCCCGTTTTCGGCTGAATCAAATCGCCCACCGATGATACGTACAACGTGCGAACGCCGTCGCCGTTACGACCGTCGCCACCCCAGCCTTTGGCATGCACGCGAGCGAACAAGTTTGCCATCGCGTAGTACTGGTCGTTGGTCCATTTTTCCAGCGGGTGATTATGACATTTCGCGCAGCCGATCGACAAACCCATGAACGCCTGACAGGCACTTTCCGTCATTTCTTCGGGCGACTGATTCAGGGCGTAAAAGTTCGTCGCTCCGTTCTGATCGCTCTTGCCCTTCGCCGTCAAAATCTCGCGAACGGTCTCGTCCCAAGGTTGATTGACGCGAACCGCTTCATGCAACCACTGGTAGTACGACTTGACCGCGATCGGACGCAGTCGTGTGCCGTTGATCACCAGCACGTCCGACCATTTGTAGGCCCAGTAATCAACGTAGTCTTCACCGGCTAACAGCCGATCGACCAAACGAGAACGACGCTCGCGAACGTCATCGGCAAAAAAGGCTTCTCGTTCGGCATCCGTCGGCAATCGCCCGATCGTGTCGATTGTCGCACGACGCAAATAAGTGTTGTCGTCACATCGCGGCGACGGTCTCAGGTGCAACGTCTTGAGTTGCGTTAGATTCAGCTCGTCAATGAAATTTGTTCGCGGCGCGTCATCGTATACGTCGGCCGGAACGTCGTACGGATACGGAACCGTCATTCGTGCGAGCGCCACCTTGCTGCCGAACCAAACCAAGACCGCTCCTTCGCCACTGCCGCGAACCGATGACGTTCCGCCACTGTCAACGCTGGCGACGGCTTCATCGGTTGCCGTGAACTGAGCCCACCGAGTCACGTCTCGCTGGGTGCCGTCGTCGTAATGCCCCATCACCGTGATCGTGGACGTGTCGCCCGGCGATAGCAAAGCGTTTTCCGGCGACACACTGATTCGCGTCAACCGTGCGTCGTCATCCGCCGGGGCGGCGGCACCATCGGCGATCCAGCGGGCGATCGTCTCGTAATCGTCCGAACCGGCTTCCAAGCGAATGCCGCCTTTGTGTGGCAACGCACCCGTCGGCTTGGCGAGTACCAAGGAACGTCCAGGGTCCGAAATTTCGATCCGTCGTCCACGCGATTGGCGTGCGATCGCCGCAAAATCGGCTTCGCTGTCATAGCCTTTCAGCGACAACCGAAACCCGCCCTTGCCCGCCAGTGCACCATGGCAAGCGCCCATGTTGCAACCGTTCTTGGTCAAGATGCTTTGCACGTCGTTGCGAAAGCTGATCGGTTTTGTTTCGTCGGCTCCGGCGTCACCGCAGGTGACAGCGAACAGCACGACGGCGACGAACAATTTGGTAGTGGTGCGATGCATAGACATGAAAAGCTTCAACGGAAATAAACGCTTGTGATTAACGACCTGAAAACAGCATGATCTCACGCTACGCGAACAACTCTTTGATTTCGCGGACACCAAAATCGACCAACGGGAACGGTCGTCCGCCCGGTCCAGGCATTTCCGCGTGCAGGTCCAAACCCAGGCTCTTGAAGATCGTCGCGATGATTTCGCCGGGGTTCGTTGGCCGGTCCACCGGCACCGCGCCGATCGGATCGCTGGCTCCGATCGCTCGGCCGCCCTGCACACCGCCGCCGGCGAACGTGCAACTGAAACACTGTGGCCAGTGGTCTCGGCCGCCCGCCGGATTGACCTTTGGCGTCCGACCAAACTCGGCCAGTCCGCAAACCATCGTGTCGCCCAGCAAACCACGTTGGTCCAGATCGGCAATCAGCGCCGAATACGCTTGGTCGTACATCGGCGCGACGATGTTCTTCATGCCGTCGATCGTCGTGAACGGCTTGCTGCCGTGGATGTCCCAGGTGATTTCGCCGAACACGGTCAAGAACGTGTTGATCGTCACGAAACGCACACCCGCCTCGACCAATCGCCGCGACAACAAACAACACTGACCAAATCGGTTCATGCCATAACGTTCGCGGACCGACGTCGGCTCCTTTGTCAAATCGAATGCCTCGCGAGCCTGCGGACTGTTCATCAATCGATATGCGGCTTCGAAATTCTTGTCCAGCGTCTTGGCCGACTCGGTCGCTTCCAATTCAGCCATGCGACTTTCGATCGCCGCCCTCATTCGCCGCCGCCGATCGATGCGAACATCGCCGAGCGTTTGGGGCGGCAACAGGTCGGGCACTTTGAAGTTTGGCTTGCTGGGGTCCGCCATCAACGCGAACGGATCATACGCCTTGCCCAAGAAACCGCCCGACTGTCCGTTGGGCAGATTACCACCGCCACGTCCCATCGTTTCGGGCAGAACCACATGAGCGGGCAAGTCGCTGCGGCGGCCCTGCATGTACTGCAGCACCGCGCCGGCGTGAGGATAGTTGACGCCGCCGTTGAATTGACGGCCCGTCTGCAGCATCTGCCAACCGGCGTCGTGAACGGCTGCCGCGGTGTGGTAACACGAACGAACGACCGAAAACTTGTCGGCCACCTCGGCATGGCCCGGCAAAATTTCGCTGACCTGGAAATCGCCGCGAGTCGAAATCGGCTTAAACGGCCCGCGGACCTCCGCCGGAGCCTCGGGCTTCATGTCGAATGTGTCCAACTGGCTGGGCGCGCCCAGGTTGAAGATCATGATGCAGGACCGCTTGTCCTTGGACGGATCAACGATGCCTCGTTCCGCCGCCGACAAGAACTCGGGCAACCCCAATCCGATCGCCCCCAACGTGCCGATCTGCAGGAAATCACGGCGTTTTGTGCCGTTACAGGTGTGAGAAGTGCCGCGGGACGTCAAATTGAGCATCGGTGAGGACCAGATCGCGATGGAAGAATCGTTGCCACTGAAGGCTTCTATCGTACACCGTTCCGCTGGTACCCGATTGCAATGATCGCGCACCTTCTTGTACAAATCGCGCATGACGATTGCCAACAACGAGCTTCGCGACCGCTTTTTTGCTTCGCTGGCCGACGCCGCCTCGCTGCTGCGACTGTTTGACTTTGTGCCGGACGTTTTCGTGTACGTCAAAAACAAGGAAGGCCAGTTCGTTGCCGGCAACCAGCCGTGGCTAGAAATGCGCGGCGTCACGTCGATCGACGAAATCGCCGGCAAAACCGACCTCGAACTCCACCCGCTCTACTGGGCCCGGCAGTACCAACAAGAAGACCAGCGGGTGATCCAGTCGGGGCAAGAATTGCCCGACCAAGTTTGGCTGGTTCCGTCTGGGCAAGGAAAGCTAAGCACGTTCATCAGTACGAAAATCCCGCTGCGTGGCCATTCGGGCGAAGTCATCGGGATCGCCGGTGTCATGTATTCCACGGATAAAGACGACACGTCGCCGGGGACGTCGAACCCGATCCAGCGAGCAACTGCGATGATCGCCGATCGTTTCGACGGGCCTTTGACGGTGGCCGAAATCGCGGCAGCGGTCGGATTATCAGCAAGCCAGTTGAACCGTCGTTTCCGAACTCGATTCCAGATTCCGCCGTCGGAATACTTGCAACGCGTTCGAATCCACCAGGCCAGCCGCCTGCTGACCGAAACGGACGCGCCGATCATCAACGTAGCACTGGAAACCGGATTCTTCGACCAAGCTCACCTGACCCGCACATTCAGGCGTTGGATGGGCATGACTCCGACCGATTTCCGCAAATCGGTCCGTTAGGTCTCTGAAGCCGGAAACGTTGTTTCGGCTATACTGTCCGCTCGCATCATTTGCCTCCCCTTAATCATCGTGTTCCTTTGAAAAACCACGGTTTCTTTCGAATCACCGCCGCCGCACCGACCACTGCCGTCGCCAATCCGGTCGCCAATGCCGCTGCGTCGATGCAGATGATCGATTCGGTCGACACCGACTTGGTCGTCTTGCCGGAACTCGGTTTGACGGGTTACACGTGCGGCGATCTGTTCGGATCCGACGCGCTGTTGGATTCGGCGATGGACGCGCTGGCCGAGATCGCCGCGCACACGTCGTTGCACCGGAAGATCGTGATTGTCGGATTGCCGATGGTCGTTGGCACCTCGCTGATGAACGTCGCCGCCGTGATCGCAAACGGCAGCATCGAAGCGGTGATCCCCAAAACCTACTTGCCAACGTACCGCGAATTTTACGAAGGACGCCATTTTCGTGGCTCAACATCAGCCGATCCGAAAACGATCGAGCTGT
Organism: Rubripirellula sp.; assembly: GCA_049680385.1. GTDB lineage: Bacteria > Planctomycetota > Planctomycetia > Pirellulales > Pirellulaceae > Rubripirellula. The sequence goes on from JBAUHR010000118.1 coordinate 5,010, forward strand.
TTGGCGACGAAGTCCCATTCGGCACCGACATTCTGGTCCGGCACGGCGACATCACGATCGCCGTTGAAATCTGCGAAGACTTCTGGACGCCGATCCCGCCAAGTTCACACGCCGCCATCGCCGGCGCCAATGTGTTGGTAAATTTGTCGGCCAGCAACGAAACGATCGGCAAGGCCGCCTGGCGTCGCGACTTGGTCCGCAGCCAATCGGGTCGCTGCATCGCGGCCTACGTTTATTCGTCGGCGGGGCCAGGCGAATCGACGTCGGACTTAGTATTCGGCGGTCATTGCTTGATTGCCGAAAACGGTGGCATGCTGGGCGAATCGCGACGGGTTGGCGATGGAATCGAACCGACCCACATCGAGCAAACCATCGTGACACGCGACGTGGATCTGGACCGACTGGCCCACGACCGGCGTGTGATCGGATCCTTTGACGACGCAATGACGACGGCGCATCGCCAGTACCGAATCGTGACGGTTGAGTTCCCCGAGGTCGACGAGGACTGGGGACCGCTGCCACGAAAGAACTTGCTGCGGCCGCTCGACGCGCACCCGTTTGTGCCCGACCACAGCGATGAACTGGAAGCCCGTTGTGCCGAGATTTTTGCGATTCAAACTGCGGGGCTGACCAAGCGACTGTCGCGACTCGGTCCGACCACGAAACTGTCGATCGGAATCTCGGGCGGTCTCGACAGCACGCTGGCATTGCTGGTGGCGCTGCGTGCCTGCGACGCGGTCGGCAAATCACGCGCGGACATCGTCGGCATCACGATGCCCGGTTTTGGGACCACCCAGCATACTCGGACAAGTGCCGATCAGTTGATCGAGATGACCGAGATCTCGCCCGAGTGCATCGACATTCGGCGTTTGAGTTTGGACACGTTTTTGTCGCTCGGACATACACCGCTGGGTGTTTCAATCGACAGCGAAACCACGATCGATGATCTTCAAGCGAAGCTAAACAATGTTGACGACGACGCAAAAGACTTGACGTTCGAAAACGTTCAAGCTCGGATTCGCACGATGCTGTTGATGAGCCGCGGATTCGTGCTGGGGACCGGCGATATGAGCGAACAGGCGCTCGGGTGGTCGACGTACAACGCGGACCACATGTCGATGTACAACGTCAACACGTCGGTGCCGAAGACGCTGGTGCAGTTTCTGGTTCGATTTGCCGCCGACCACTATTTCGATGGATCGCTACGGGAAGTTTTGCACCGCATCGCCGACACGCCCATTTCGCCCGAACTGTTGCCGCCGCGTGCCGACGGGACGATCCGACAATCGACCGAAGCAACGGTGGGATCGTACGAGTTGCTCGATTTCTTTCTGTATCACTTCGTCCGCAACGGATCCGATCGCGACAAAATTCTGTTTTTGGCCAGCCATGCCAAGTTCGACCATCCGTATACGCCGGAGCAGATCGAGAAGACGCTCGACGGGTTCATCAAGCGATTCTTTTTCAATCAATTCAAACGCAACTGTGTACCGGACGGGCCCAAAGTTGGCTCGGTAAGCCTGTCGCCTCGCGGCGATTGGCGGATGCCCAGTGATGCCGATGCGGATGCGTTTGGTGAGTGACAACCGTACCGATAGCCGTGCCGACCATCGCGACGCCAACGAACGATTGATTCGCGTGGCGGTCGAGCGCAAGATGATCACGCCACAGCAAGCAACAGAACTGCTGAACTTGGCCGACCTTAAATCAGCGCCGGTTGGGCAAGTGGCGATCGAAGCATCGATGATGTCGCCGCCGCAAATCGAGATCGCCGAAGCGTTTGTCGACCCGGAAAATCTTGCGCCCGGTTTTCGACTTGTCGATGTGCTGGGCCAGGGTGCGTTGGGCGTGGTCTACCGTGCTCATCAGGGCCGACTGCAACGTGATGTCGCCATCAAAGCGATCATGCAAACGCGATTGCAGCAAAGCAACGTGCTGCAACGTTTTCAAAAAGAGTCAGCCGCGATCGGACGCTTGCAGCACCCCAACATTGTCGCGGCATTTGACTCGGGGACTCACCAGGGACGCGTGTTCTTGGTGATGGAGCTTGTTCGCGGCATTGATTTGCGAATGCGAATCAAACAAGGGCCGATACCGCTGTCGCACGCGTTGTCGATCATCCGTCAAACGGCATCCGGATTGGCTCACGCCGCGTCGCACGAAATCATCCACCGCGACATCAAGCCAGCGAACTTGATGTTGACGGAAGTCTCCTCTGGTTTTGATCTGCCGGTCGGTGTTCCGCTTGTGAAGATCGCTGACTTTGGATTGGCAAGGCTAAACGATATCGGTTCGACCGAAGATGCCGAACAGTTAACCATGACCGGCGCGACCTTGGGAACGCCCATGTACTGTGCACCCGAACAATTGACGGGTGATCCAGTTGATCATCGCGCCGATATTTACGCGCTCGGTGCAACGCTGTTTTCAGTGCTGTCGGGCGAGACGCCGTTCGAAGGCGGAACGACTCACAAACTGATCGCCGCAAAAATCACGGGCCAACCGCCCCGCTATGATCGGTTGCCCGAAAGTTTGCCGTCCGGCATGCATCAGTTGATTGCCGACATGATGCACTATGATCCCGGCCAACGAATTGGTGACTATACCGATTTGATTCGACGAATCGACGAACAACTTGTCCAGCCGGAACTGGAAGACACGTTGCTGATCGGAAATTCTCGGCCGGCAAAACCGAAGCAGTCCCGGCGTGCTTGGCCAATCCTTGCAATCGCCGGTGCAGTCGTCGCGGCGGTGATTGCCGTGACGATGACCGTCGGCAACCCCTTCTATTCGACTCCACTGGTTCCGCCGGCTTCGTTGGAAACCGTTTGGTCCGAGCCACTATTTGACGGCCAGAGTTTGGCGAACTGGACGAACCATCAATCCGTTTGGAAGGTGACCGAAGACACAGAAGGATCGCGAGTGCTGGCGGGGAAAGGCAAAATATCGCGACAACTGGTGCCGTTGCCCGCCGACGTTGCCGCAACCGCGATTGCGTTAGGCTTGCGAGTGCGAGTGAATTTGCTGACGGCCAAAGCCGCCGAGGTGCAGTTCGCATTTCAGGGGGACGACGTCACCGCGGATGCCCGCTGGGTCGTACGGTTAGATGCGGATCACGCGACACTCGGGCTGCGAACGGCAGTTGACGATAAACTTGACGTGGTCCGGGCGTCGCCCATCGAAACTGGCCCGTCGCCGGACGGACCGACCTGGATCGAAGTCCAGCTACAGCAGTATGCCGAGCGATGGTACGTCCTTGTCGAAGGCGAACCCATTGGCAGTTTCCGAAGCTCGGCGTCGTTGGCGACAAACCAGATACAGTTGGTTGCGATCGACGGCGAAGCACACTTTTCGGACATCAGCACGTTTGGACTCGAAAGCGAAAGTACACCGTCGCCGAGTCGGTGAACTCACCGCGATACCGATGCAACGTCTCGAGAAAGTTGCAAGCCATGTACGCTACCGGCACGCCATTTTTGCTATCGGTTGTGTTTGGGCGTGTTACAATGAAGGCCCGCTTTCCTTCCCACCTTTTTCAAGATCAGAAATGATTGGTCTACGTATCAACGCTGCGTTCTGCGCGATTGCCTTTGGATCAATTTGCCACGCGGCGAATGTCGATTTTGGACGCGAGATCCGGCCGCTTTTCAATGAGCACTGCGTGGCCTGTCACGGTGGTGTCAAGAAGGCTGCTGACATCTCGTTCATTCATCGCGACGAAGCGCTGTCGGTCATCGAACCTGGTGAACCAGAATTCTCGCTGTTGATCGAGCGGATCATCACGACGGATCCTGACACGATCATGCCGCCGGCCGAGCACGGGCATCCATTGTCGAGCGAACAAATCAAATTGTTCGAGCGATGGATTGCCGAAGGCGCAAATTGGGAACAGCCATGGTCGTACGAAAAACCGATTGCGCCAAACACCCCGGACGTCAACGACACGCAATGGTGCATCAGTCCGATCGACAACTTTGTGCTGCGACGGTTGGAACAACAATCGATCGCACCAGCGCCCGACGCATCGCCGGCCGAGTGGCTGCGGCGAGCGACGTTGGACTTGACCGGCATTCCGCCGACACCGGCCCAGCACGAATCGTTCTTGGCAAGTGTTTCAGCCGATGGCGATGACGCTTACACCGCGAAGGTCGACGAGTTGCTGAAGTCGCCTGGTTTCGGGCATCGCTGGGCATCGGTTTGGCTTGACCAAATTCGTTACGCCGATTCTCGCGGGCTTGGGCTGGACGGTCGACGCACGATTTGGAAGTACCGTGACTGGGTGATCAAGTCGCTCAACAACGACATGCCGTTCGACGAATTCACGATCAAGCAAATCGCGGGCGACCTGCTGCCTAACCCAACCATCGACGATCGCTTGGCAACTGCCGCGACGCGACTGACTCAAACCAACGAAGAAGGCGGAACGGACGACGAAGAGTTCCGTATCGCTGCGGTGTTGGATCGAGTCAGCACGGTTTGGCAAACGTGGCAGGGCATCACGTTTGGATGTGTCCAGTGCCACAGCCATCCGTATGACCCGATCAATCACGACGAGTTCTACAAGTTCGCAGCGTTTTTCAACAATTCGGTCGACTGCGATTTGAACGAAGAGTACCCGCTGCTGAGCGTGCCGCTGGACGACAAGGATCTCGCCCGAGCTGGCGAACTGGACAACCAGATCGCCAAACTGGAAGAAACCATTTGGCAGCGCGAGCATGCCATTGTCAGCGGCGACGAATCCCAGTGGTGGCCGCTGGATCAATTCACTGCGGCGGCAAACTTTCAAACGAAAGTAAAGACCGAGACGCGCGACGGGCACACCGAATTTGCGACACTCGACACATTGTCGGCCGGCACCGAGATCACGATCGACGCGGCCGTTGACGATCAACGCGAATCGATTTCCGCAATCCGCGCGACTTTCCTGCCTCGCAATCCCGAAACCGCCAAAGCGGATTCGGAATGGGGGTTCATGGTGTCGCACTTCGAAGCGTCATTGATCGCCGCCGATGGCACGCGATCGGTTGTCGAACTTGCGCGAGTCATTGGCGATGAACCGCACCCACTGAAAGATCCCGAGCAGAGCCTGAATCCGAAAAACAACGACGGCTTCGCAGCCTACAGCCGCATCCATCACGCTCGCACGGCAACGTTCGTCTTGAAGACGCCGGTTGAGTTGCCGGCCGGTTCGCACTTGGAATTGAAATGGTCCAACAAAGCACAAATGCTGGGTGCTTTCCCGCTAGTCACCCGGCGCGGTTACTTTGACGTTTCCAGCAATCCGGACTTGATGGAACAGCTTGCCAGCGACGACTTGGACGGGCTTCGCAAAGATCTCAAACGTCTCGTTGATGAACGAAAATCGATCAAGTCCAGTCGAACGCCCGTGATGGCCGAGCGTCCTGAAAACCTGACACGCCCGACTCACGTGTTCATCCGCGGGCTATTCCTGACCAAGGGCGACGAAGTCACGCCACAGATTCCGGTGGCCTTTGGACAGCTACCCGGCGACGCCGCGAAAGATCGATTGGCATTGGCCAAGTGGTTGGTGTCGCCCGAAAACCCGCTGACATCGCGTGTCGCCGTCAACCGAGTTTGGGCGCGGATGTTTGGATTGGGATTGGTCGCAACCGAAGAAGACTTTGGCACCAGCGGCGAAGCCCCGTCGCATCCCCAGTTGCTGGATTACTTGGCGACAGAGTTTGCGACCAACCAAGGATTCAGCATGAAGAAGCTGGTTCGATCGATCGTGTTGTCGCACACTTACCGGCAAACCGCAGCGATTCGGCCTGAAATCCAAGCCGAAGATCCAGACAACCGGCTGTTGGCCCGCGGACCGCGATTTCGGATGCCAGCCGAAATGGTGCGTGACCAAGCATTGGCTGCATCGGGATTGTTGACAGATGATTTTGGTGGACCACCGGTCTTCCCACCCATTCCCGACGGTGTTTGGAAACCGTTTTCGAGCGACAAATGGGATACCGCTGGCCCAGACGACCCGAACCGCTATCGCCGCAGCATCTACACCTACACCAAACGCAGCATTCCGTATCCGATGATGTCGACGTTCGACGCTCCATCACGCGAATTCTGCAACCCACGCCGTTTGCGATCCAATACTCCGCTGCAAGCATTGATCACGCTCAATGACGTGACGTTTGTTGAATGTACCCAAGCACTCGCCAAGCAAATGGAAGCCAATGGAGAAACGATCGACGAAAAACTGAGCTACGGATTCTTGGCGATCACCAGTCGCGAACCGGACGCTGCCGAACTCGCGTCGCTAGTGAAACTGTTCCGGAAATCCAACGAAGACGAATCCAGTCCGACCGAAGCGATGACAGATGTGGCTTCGGTTCTGATGAACCTTGACGAGATCATGAGCAAGTGATGAAACGACGAGAAACGATCGATCAGCAATACCTGCGTCAAACGCTCGAGGCGCGAACTCGTCGCCATTTCTTGCGTGACTCGGCAACCGGTCTTGGCGCGTTATGGATGGCCACCCAGTCGTCTAGCGCCGGCGCCGCGTTTTCGCCAAACCACCAACCCGACAACCCGCTAAGCCCCGTCGTGCCTCCGTTGCCGGCGAAAGTAAAACGTGTCATCTATTTGCACATGGTCGGTGCGCCCAGCCAGTTGGAACTGTTTGATTACAAGCCAGACCTGAAAGAACTGGACGGTCGCGATTGCCCGCAGTCGTTCTTGGAAGGCAAGCGGTTTGCGTTCATCAACGGAACGCCCAAAATGCTGGGGCCGCAGTTTCCGTTCAAACAGTACGGCGAATCGGGGGCGTGGTTTTCTGATCGCATGCCGCACTTGGCCCAGCACGCCGACGGCCTGTGTTTTATCAAGACGATGCAAACGGATCAGTTCAACCACGGTCCTGCGCAACTGATGGTCCACACTGGGACAGCACAAATGGGTTCGCCGTCAATTGGGTCCTGGGTGACATGGGGACTTGGGTCCGAGAACGCCGACTTGCCGGGATTCATCGTGCTGCTATCCGGTGGCCGTTTGCCTCGCGTCGGCAAAGCATTGTGGGGATCGGGTTTTCTGCCATCGGTTTACCAAGGTGTGCAGTGCCGATCGCAAGGTGATCCGGTGCTGAACGTGTCCAACCCATCCGGCGTTAGCCGCGCCGATCGTCGCCGCGTCTTGGACACGCTGGACGAACTGAACCGACATGCTCATAAGACGTTTGGCGATCCTGAAACGTTAACGCGCATTGCCCAGTACGAAATGGCGTTCCGGATGCAGACGGCGGCACCGGAGGTGATGGACCTAAAACGCGAATCCGCAGAAACGTTGGAAGCCTACGGCGCCGACCCGAACACCGAATCGTTCGCCAACAACTGCTTGCTGGCTCGGCGACTCGTAGAGAACGGAGTCCGCTTCGTGCAGCTCTACGACTGGGGCTGGGACACGCACGGATCGAACAAGAACGAAGCTCTCGAATTTGGCTTGGTCAACAAATGCACCCAAACTGACAAGCCAATCGCAGCCCTGCTTGCTGACCTGAAGGCTCGCGGGTTGATGGAAGACACGTTGGTGGTTTGGGGCGGCGAATTTGGCCGGACACCCATGCGAGAAAACCGTGGCGGCAAGGAAATGGCGTTCATGGGCCGCGACCACAGCCCCGATGCGTTCACGATTTGGATGGCCGGTGCCGGCGTTAAAGCGGGCTATACCCACGGCGTCACCGATGCCGTCGGCTACACGGCCGCCGTCGATCCGGTCCAAGTGCGTGACATGCACGCGACGCTGCTGCACTTGATGGGATTCGACGCCCAACAACTCAGCTACCCGTTCAAAGGACTGAACCAGAAACTGACGGGCGTAAAAGAGACACGCGTGGTCAAAGAAATCTTGGCCTAAAGAAATCTTGGCCTAGCGACCTGGACCGATACCCCCGCGGCGTACTCGGGCATCAAGATCGGCGGGCGTTGCCTAGGCGCTTACCCGGCGTCGCCGGCAAAGCACGGTCGCGGCGAAAACCGATAACGCCACCATCGTGGTAGGCTCCGGTACTGCGACGACGGCCGTTGCAAAAGTTGCAAACAATCGTGGCGGCGGCGATGCGCCAGACGTGCTTGCGTCGAACGCGAACTGTGTCGAAAAGCTTGTGTTGGTCAAGAACACTTGGTTGTCGATTCCGGAAACCAACAGGTTGCCGCTGGCATCGATGTCGATGTCGTACAGCCCCGTGGCATCGATGATGCTTGCGGTTGATACGATGTTGCCGGCCGCATCGAGTTTTATGATTTCGTCATTGCCATGAACGGCAAAGTAGTTGCCCGTACCGTCGGCCACTAATCCGTTCAAGCTAAGCCCGGATGTCGCAGTCGGCAAACTGATTTGATCCAGCCGCAGCAAAGTATTGGGATCGTAAACGTTAAGCAATGCCGGCGATGACGTCGCCGCCGGAGCTTCGGTTCCCAGCGCGTAAAGTCGGCCGTCGAAGCCGAAGTTCAAATCGTTGGCGATAAAGTCGGTGGCGAACCGCGACGACGTGAAGCCATTGGCTGCATCAAATCGCAAAATGCCCTGCTCGTTGCGAGCCCCCACGGGCTGATCCGCAACGAAGACTTGGCTGCCGATCGCTGCAACCGTACCTCGGTTGGTTACATTGCCAATTGAAAATCCGGTACCTGGGCCGGAACGGTCAGTTTGAACGCCGGTCACTTGGTCGATCGTTGACAGCGATGGATTGAACGTTCCGTTGAACACATGGATGTTGCCCACCGTGTCCACTGCGATGTCTCGCGGAACTTCGGTGCCGCCGGCACCAGCGTCATCGGCAACCGCGAACGCTTGGACTGGCACACCAGCGGTTGTGTACTCGCGCAGCGTATTTGTGTTGACGTCCATGACCAACACGTTGCCCGGCGTCACAACCGCGGCATCAAGTCGAGCCGCAACAACATTCATCAGTAACGCCAGCGACAAAGCACTGGCGAAGCAAAATCGATAGGACATCATTCGGACTCGGCACAACAAGGCGTGGAAAGCGAGTCATCCAGCATAGTCCTTCCGAAGTGGCCCGTGGTGTTATTGCGACACCGTTCCGGTGACCACGCACGACGTCGCCCGTTTTCCGGGCAAATTCGTGACAATTCGGATTTCTTGCGAGATTGGCGTGTCCGTGCCGTCGCCGGTGTAGACCAGTTTGACCATGTGCAGTTTCTTGGACCCGACCGGTACGACAAATGCGAACCGTTCATCGCTGCACTCGACATCGGAAATCTCAAACGGTTCATCGCCACGGACAATCAGCCGTTTTTCGACCGTTCCGTCAGGCTGGGTCGTTCCCAAGCTGACCGCTTCGGGCGACACATTGACCGGCGGACGAACTCGACCCGAGATCGACATTTCGGTCGTCGGGAAGCTGCGGTCATTGCTGATCAGCGTCAAGCGTTCGCGGATTTCACCGTCGCTCATTTCGCCGTTCATGCGAACCGACATGCGGTAACGGACTTGGTTTGATGTCCGTTCGGCTGGGTCCAAACGGACTCGCAAATCCGGACAGTGGCTGCGAACGTCGATGATTTCCCAGCTAGGGTTTCCGTTGTGGGTGATCGTGACTTCGCGTTCGCGTTCTTCGCCAGCCGGCACGTCACCGAAAGCGACTTCCGGAGGATCAAACGTGATGTCCGTGCGAATGAAACCGCTGACGTTCAACTGAACCTCGGCGTACTTCGGACGATCGAACACGACTGTAATCGTCGCGGCCTTTTGACCGATGAAACTGCTGGTGTTGAACGTCGCGACAACCGCCGCCGTTTCGTGCGTTTGCAACGTGTCCGAGGTCAACGTTGGCGTCGTGCAACCGCAACTGGTGCGAACCGCCGACACGTGAACTTCTTCGTTGTAAATGTTGGTGAAGTCAAAGTGATATTCACACTTTGTACCCCGTCCAACCGTACGGAACTCGTGCTTCTTTTCCTTGAACATCTTGTCAGCGTAGTTTTCCGCCGACGCTGTCGTCGGACTTACCGTTTGGCAGACAGCCGCTACCAGCGCAGCAACCAAGAATTTCGACCATTCGCGACGTTCAATACGCACCATCATTCCATACCGGTGAGAGGAGGAAGGGATAACCTAAAGCCACAGGGCTCCGCCATCCTCGCAGGTTAACACGAACGGCAAATTTCACCCAGGTGGATCAGAGCTTCCGGTAGCTACGGTTTCGGCAAGTTTGTCAAAATTTTCCAGTAATTCCGATAATCGCTCCATCGGCAAACCCACGACGTTGCTAACGCTGCCATCGCCGATCACTTGTAGCCAGTCATTTCCATCCTGGTATCCGAACGCCCCGGCCTTGCCTTCCCACAGCATCGAATCCAGATAATCAGCCAACATTTGTTCGGTCAGTTTCTGCATTTTCAATTCAGTCCGGACAACATCGACGACGCACTTTTCGTGTTTCACGGACCAAACGCAAACACCGGTGTAAACATCGTGCTGGCGTCCACTTAACAATCGTAAAGTGGTTTCAGCGTGATCTTGGTCGTGGGGTTTTCCAAGAATCTGTCCCAGACACGACGCCACCGTGTCGGCCGCAATGATCAGCCCCGTGTCGACTTTGGTGGCGATGTCGGCCGCCTTGCGGTACGCATAGCGAGCAACCATTTCCGGCGCCGTTTCGCGACTGCACATCCCACACTCGGCCTCGTCCGATGCGACTTGAACCGAATACTCGTATCCGGCCGCGGTCAACAACTGGGCACGCCGAGGCGAACCGCTGGCCAAGATTAGTGGTTCGTCAGTTGGCAATGCTGCGCGCGGCAAGTTCCGCATCAACGGCAAGTCTTCGGTAGGTTTCATCGCAACGATTGTTTTGAAAATGGGAGACTTGAAAGACTTGAAATCAGAACGGCTAGTTACGCTGGCGGCGCCGGATCATCGCCGGACGGTGGCGGCGGGTCAGATGGCGGTGAGCTGTCATTTCCCGGGGCCGCAGGTGGCGGAAGTTCGGGCGTCGGATTCGCGCCGCCTTTTTGACGTTGTTCTAGTTGTTTGACCGCACCACGAAGCGATTCCAACAGTCGTGGCACTTGACCAGCGGCAACAAACACGCGAGCACTGACGGCCGATTGCGGAAAGAAACTGGTCAGAAAATCCAAACCGAACTCGCTCGCACCGTGACCGATCATGACGCCGTTGGCGTACACGCCGCTTAGCACTTCGTCGGGCAGTTTCAGGTCGTCGTAAATTTCTTGGGGCGACGGCCGGCGCTGGTTCGGATTGGGCGGCTGGACCGGCGGTGCTTGAGGATCGCCGAAGCGGCCTTTGTACAAATCCAGGTTCGTGTTCAGCGCGTCGATGAACTGAGGCATCACCGGATGCGGAATCACGACTCGTTTGGCCACTTTGTGAGGACGGCCGATCGTCTGCAGAAAGTCGACGATGTACTCGTTCGGCCCCGTCATCACGATCGCGCCGGTGCTGAAGCAGCCGTCGGCAACGTTTTCAGGTACACGAGCACGCACAGCAGGATTATTGTCGCTCGATTGCGGTGGCTCGGGCGAAGGAGGGTTGGAATCCGAAGTCATACGGCGATACGTGCTGGATCAAAGAGTTGAAGTGGCCCGAACAAAAGCGGTTCCTCATTCTAAACGGCTCGTCCAGCTTGCCACACCCCATCCAACCAATCTTAACGGTCAAGCAAACTTAACCTTCCAGTTCCTCTTGCACCCGCTGGGGCGTTGCCGTTCGCCGCGGCATGACCAATTCGGGCGACGCCAACAGAGTCGCAAAGAACGCCAGCGTGGACACCACAGCGACAATGTTGATCGTCCAAACCGAAGTACGCCCGGTCACGATTTCGCCCAGCGTCCAGGCCCAATTCGTGATCTGCCAACCGGAATACGAATACGAACGATAGTCGTTCATGTGCAGTCCGATCGAATAGGGAACCATCGCCGCCAACATTGCGACCGCGACCAGTGCCGCAATGCCGATCTCGGCTCGCGGATTGTTTCGGATCCGAATGATTGCCACCAACCAGCGAACCACGACAAGAAAACCGACAAGGTAGGCCGAGTAACCAATGCAAATTTGCTTCAACATGCCGGTCACGATCACCGTTCGACCACCGGCAAACTGACCCGCCAAATCAATGCCGATCACAACCGCCGCGGTGATGACAACAATGTTGACGACCGAGAACACCAGCCCGCTTGCTGGCCCTGGCGTCAACCAAGTCAACGTCGCTCGCGCCAACAGACTGCTGGGCAATTCACGCCGGACCCGCGGCGTCATCGTTGCGGATTCGCCCGTGAACATGCTGCTGCACAGCGTCCACAATCCAGCCAGCCCCATCGCCGCCATCGACGAAATCGCGATACCGGCATCGTCGTCCAACATCTTGATCGACAACATGCACAGCCCCAACACAACCGACGACACGATCATCAACGACACTCGCAAATGCGTCGACCGATTCTCGCTTTCCGGCGTCAGTTGTGCGGCCGTCGCGGTCAGGAACAAATGCCCCAGTGCTAGGCTCAACGAGATCACCGAAATCACGGCCAACAAAATCTGGTCGCCCGTCAACGGATTGCCTTCCATGATCATTCCGATCACCAGAAAACCGATCGTCCACTCCGCCAACAACAACATGCCCATCACCGCTAACAGCGTCGTGATCCGGCCAGTACGCGTGCGGGCAACCGGCGCAAAGAACAGCGCAACAATCGTCAACTCGATCGCCGACACCAACAGGATTCCCATCATCAACAACGTCGTCGGCAAGTCGACACCGCGAAGCGTGTAGGCGTACGCGACACACGGAAACAACGCGACGAAGTAAAGCAGCATCTGCAACATCGCGCTGGCCAGCTTGCCAAGCACGATTTGCCAGGGACTCAGCACCGTGATCGATAACAACTCCAGCGTCCCGTCATCGATCTCGCCTTCGAGCGACCGGTACGCCGCCAACGGAACAACGATCAACATCGGCAGTGCGAGCACCAGGTAGTAACCGATCAACATCCGCGGCGCGGACGGCGACGTGTAAATCTGAGGCATCATCGACAGGCTGCCGATGATCGTCCAAGCCAGCGCCGCGACCAACAATACCGAAAACGTGATCACGAATTGGCGACTCTTCAGTGCTTGGCGAGTCTCTTTGACCAGAATCGGATTCAGCGCATCGCCAATCCGTTCGCACCACGCATCGAGCCGGTCCAGTCGGCTGGCCTGCGACGGTTCGGAAATCATATCGACGGCGGGATCGGTCGTGATCGATGTCATGGCGAACAAGCAAAGAATAGGTGCATGGATTTCGGCTGACCGTGTTTTCGGCAGACTGACCGTGTTATCGGCTGACCGTATCGTACAACGCGAGCCGGCGGCACGTGGCGATCGGGGAAAAAACTCAGCACCATCTGGCTGGCAGCCTGGGCTACTTGGCGGGCGTTAAACGAAACGCGGGGCGCGGGTATAGTGGAAGGCTGAGTTGCGGATTTGTTGGCTAGAAACGGGCGATGAGGACAGTGAGTATGGACGCGATTTTCAAGAATCTGACCGAAGCACAGTGCGAAGCGGTCGCTCACGTCGACGGTCCCATGCTGATTTTGGCTGGCCCCGGTTCCGGCAAGACTCGCGTCGTTACTCACCGGATCGCCAACATGATCCAACAAGGTGTCCAGCCGTGGCAGATCGCAGCGCTGACGTTTACCAACAAAGCCGCCGACGAAATGCGGTTGCGGGTCAACGCCTTGGCGCCCAACCAACCCGTTTGGATGGGCACGTTTCACCGCTTTTGTGCGCAACAACTGCGCCGCTATGCAACGATGGTGGGGCTGCAAGAAAACTACTCGATTTACGACACGTCCGATTCCAAGCAAGCGATGAAGCGAGCTGTTTTGGCCGCTGGTGTCTCGACCACTCACGCATCGCCCGACCAGATCGCGTCGGCAATCAGTGACGCCAAAAACCGCTTGATGACACCTGAGATGATGTTGGGCCAGACGCTGCGTCCGCTCGACACATTGGCGGCCAAGGTTTACCCGATCTATCAACAGCAACTGTTGACGGCCAACGCGGTCGACTTTGACGATTTGCTGCTGCACGTCGCCAACCTGTTGCGAGAGAACCCGGAACTGCGCAGCGAGATGGACCGCAAATTCAAGTACATCTTGGTCGACGAGTACCAGGACACCAACTTGGCTCAGTACGCGATCGTTCGCGCCCTTTCCATCGATCACCCCAACCTTGCTGTGACCGGCGATCCGGACCAATCGATCTATGGTTGGCGTGGCGCCGACCTGAACAACATTCTGGATTTCGAAAAGGATTATCCGTCTGTAAAAACAGTTCGATTAGAAAAAAACTATCGCAGCACACCGAACATTTTGCGTGCGGCGGACCAATTGATTCGTCACAACCGACGTCGCAAAGCCAAGGATCTGTTCACCGATCATCCCGAAGGTGACGCGGTGATCCTGAGGATGTTCGAGGACGGGTATCAGGAAGCCGATGGCATCGCGGATGAGATCATTCGTGCGATCACCGATGAAGGGATGAAGCCGTCCGACTTTGCGATTTTCTGTCGCATGAACGCACTGACGCGGTCGCTGGAACATGCCCTGCGCAGTCGTTCGCTGCCCTACCAAATCATCAACGGCGTCGAGTTTTATCAGCGACGTGAAATCAAAGACTTGTTGGCGTACCTGCACCTGATCAACAACCCCAGCCACGACGTGGCCCTGATGCGAGTGATCAATACGCCGACGCGAGGCATCGGAAATCGCACGGTGGAACGAATCCGCGATTTTGCTGATTACAACGCGATCCCCATGCTCGAAGCGGCTCGGCGAGCCAGCGAAATCGAAGGGCTTGCCAAGCGTGCGGTCACGATGGTCGGCAAATTCATCAAGATCTATGACCGCTTGGCGATCAAGGCGAACTCGTCGCTGGAAGACATGATCCGGTACTTGGTTACCGAAACAGAATACGAAGCGTATCTGGAAAAGACGGCCGTCGAACAGCAAGACGCCAACCCGATGTCGAACGTCGACGAACTGATCACGGCGGCGGTGGAATTCGACCGCCAACACCCCGATGATGGATCGCTCGAGGCGTTCTTGGAACAAGTCGCACTGGTCGCGGACACGGACTCGATCGACGGAGAAACCGACCGGGTCACGATCATGACACTGCACGCGTCGAAGGGATTGGAGTATCCGCGAGTGTTCATCGTCGCGGTCGAAGATGATTTGCTGCCGCACAAACGATCCAAGGAAACCGACGCTCAATTCGAAGAGGAACGGCGTCTGCTGTTTGTCGGCATCACGCGTGCGAAGGAGTGGTTGCAGATGAGTTGCTGCAAGCGGCGCGCGATCCGCGGTGATACTCGGCCAGTGATCCCCAGCCCGTTCCTGAACGAGTTGCCGCTTGATGAAATGAAGCGGATCGAAAGCACCGGCAATCGCGATTGGTTTGACCAGGACGACGACAACTACGA
>JBAUHR010000119.1:0-4440 GCA_049680385.1 Rubripirellula sp.
TGGCCAGTGATCCGTATGAGAAAAATGATCTTGCGGAGTCGATGCCAGATTTGATGAAGACGCTCACCCAAAAACTGGATGCCATCGACGCAAGTTGTCAGCTCAGTCGCGATGGGGCAGACTACAGTTACTAAGACGTTGCTTCCTCGGCTTGATCGATTTTGCACCAAAAAAAATGCCACTTGATATGTTTGCTACCCCAAGAAGCTTTCGGATCGTTCTGTTGGTACTTTGCATGTGCTCGGCGGCATTTGCACAGGAACGCCAGGTTGTCCCGCTTCACTCATCGATCACCCATGTCCAGCCGATGACGGGCATCGTGCTTTGGACCGACCATGACAAGGTTGCGACCAATGCGATCTCGCTTGAGTATCGCTATTGCGGGTACGACGAAGTAGTGAAATCCGACGGAGAGTATGACTATGCCAAGATCGACGAGATTCTTGACGAAGTTGCCTCGCGCGGGCACCAAGCCGTGCTGAGGTTTTACTTTGTCTATGTTGGCAAAGAAACGACTGTCCCAGAGTCGATTCGCAAGCAGCCTGGCTACCAAGAAACCGTCGGTAAGAGCGAAGGTGAAACAACGCACTTTTGCGATTGGAGTAGCACGGCGTTGCAAGAGTTTACCTTGGAGTTCTACACGCGATTCGCCAAACGCTACGACAAGGATCCTCGCATCGCATTCCTGCAAACGGGTTTCGGGCTGTGGGCGGAATATCACATCTATGATGGCCCACGCGCGCTGGGCAAGACGTTCCCAACAAAGGAATTCCAAGAACGCTTTTTGAAACATCTTGATCAAGAGTTTGTTAATCTGCCTTGGTCAATCAGCATCGATTCAGCCGACTACGACTACTCTCCGTTGGAAGACAACAAGGAATTACTGTCGCTGCGATTTGGAGTTTTCGACGATTCGTTTCTTTGCAAACACCATCCGAAAGAAAACGCAGTCAATTGGAAAATACTGGGCAGAGATCGTTGGAAGCGTTGTCCGGGAGGCGGCGAGTTTAGTTACTACAATCAACGCGATCAAAAGAACGCCTTGGTAGAAAGTGGCCCCAATGGCGTGCCGTTTGCCGAAGCAGCGAAGCAGTTTCATATCAGCTACATGATTGGAAACGATCAGCCGAAGTATCAGCCCATGGAGCAGATCGCAGCAGCGAGCAAGGCAACGGGGTATCGTTTCCGGGTCACATCTGCACAGCTCAGTGGCAAGGAGTTGCAGCTGAACGTTACCAATGACGGTGCCGCTCCAATTTATCGCGATGCCTTCTTTGCCGCTGGCAAACATCGTTCGTCAACTTCGCTGAAGGGTCTCTTGCCGGGCGAAAGTTTGGAATGTGTGATCGTGGATATCGCCGACGACGCTTTGGGAAAAATTACCATCCAGTCCGACGCGATTCTTCCGACGCAATCCATTCAGTTTGAAGCTGACTTGGAGTGAAATTCCAGTCGTCGGGGTGGCTGCGTCATTTGATTACGACCGTTCTCGCTGGCATCGACGGCGAGTGAATTTGATAGATCTTTCCGTATTTGCTTTCGACCACAAACACGCCACCAATCCGAGCATTCCAAGTAGTGTCTTTATTTGGCTTCAGTCGGACCGCGTTTGATCGACGACCCGACGAAAGAATGTTGAATACGGAGACCTCACCAGCGGTTTCATTTCGAAACGTAAGATTCACTTTCCATCGACCGGCCGTCGGATCAGTATGAACGGCGGGAACCATCGTCAAGCCGCGGCGTGGGTGTGTCTTCAAGAGTTGGTCGGTCAGTTCGCTGACAACTGTGGGGTCGGCCGACTCGATGATGTTTTCGGTTTCGGAGTGGTCGCTACGATGATCGTACAGTTCTCTGGCCTTAACTTCGCCCGTTTCAAAGTCTCGCCACTCGACTAGCCGATAGTCGTCGCTGCGAATGGAATAGCCCATGAATTCGCCTTCACTGACTTTGCGGTAGTACTGGTTTACTGCGCCAAAATGAACTTTCGCGTCGACGTCTTCCATCATCGGCAGCAAGCTGCTGCCGTCTACAAAGTCGGGCTTGTCGATTCCCGCTAAGTCACAAAGGGTTGGATACAGGCCCAGCAGTTCGGCCAATTGGTCAGTCTGTTTTCCGGCGGTCTTCATTTCGGGGGCCGAGATGATCATCGGCACGCGAGCGTCGATTTCGTAGTTAGTCATTTTCCCCCAACCACGGTATTCACCAAGCTTCCAACCGTGATCACTCCATAGGACGACGATCGTGTTTTCGGTTAAACCTTCTTCGTCCAGAGCGTTCAACAATCGACCAATCTGCGCGTCGACGTAACTGACACAGGCGTAGTACCCATGCATCAGATGACGAGCTCTATCGATGGAAAGCGTTTCTTCATCCCACGGAGCGGGCAGATCGATCAGATCGACGTAGTGCGTCGGTTCATGGTTATTTTGCAGTGCATATGGCGGAGTGTTCGGCGTGATGCGTTCGCCGCGCAGCACTGGTAGTTTAGCGGGGTCGTGCATGTCCCAGTATTTCTTTGGCGCGACCCAGGCAAGATGCGGGCGGATGTAGCCCATCGCCAAAAAGAACGGCTCGGACTGCTCTCCTAGCCGGCGCAGATCCTCGATCGCCATGTCCGTGCGAGCACCATCTAAAACTTCACTGTCATCTAAGTCAGGTGCTGCCGTGCTGGGTCCGCGCAAATTGTTCTTTCGCCAATCGTTTCGCGGAAGCTTCGCTTGGACGTCGCGAACGTGCTCTCGTGTTCCTTCGGGATACGGATACGGCAACCGCGGAAGATCGCGAATCGGTTCACTCCAGGATTGCGGATCGGGAGTTGGGTTGTGGTAGATCTTGCCATGACTAACTGCGGTGTAGCCGAATTTGCGAAACCACTGTGGCAACGTCACCGCATCAGGTTTGGCTTCGCGAAAATGAATGGGCAACGTCCACACGCCAAGATTGTCAGGTCGTAAACCCGTCATCAAACTTGCTCGAGACGGATTACAAACGGCAACTTGGCAATAAGCGCGATTGAACTGCAGACCCCGTGTTGCCAAGCGATCGATATTCGGTGTGATCGCATGCTCGTCGCCATAGCAACCAATCGAAGGACGCAAATCGTCGACCGCGATGAACAAGATGTTGGGACGTTCTGCTGCATGGCAGGTCGCAAAAAACAACGATAGGACCGGAAGACACAAAGTGTGGCGATGAATCATGATGGCTTAATGTTTGGACTTTGGTGGTTTTCTTTCTAGTCGCATCCACCTCTCTGCAATTTCTTACCCGAAGGGTGAATGCGGACATCGCTTTTTTGCTCGCTGGGGCATCCGGCTAGGATAGACTTTGAGCCCAACAGATGTCAGCGAAAATGCTAATTCCGAAACGGTCGCCATGGAAATCGAAAAGCCAGATAATCAGCATCCAACAATCAGGTGGGTGTTGGTTTGCAATGCTCTCCTGCTTGCTGGGTCGGGCTTGTTGTCTCCATCTACCTTGTCGGCGCAAGGCCGGCATTGGGTGACCAGCGATCGGATGTCGCTTGGAACCGAAACGAATCGGTCTGCTTCGGTGCGGATGGGCGACTTGGATGGAGATCGAGATTTAGACATCGTCGTTGCCAATGGGCGCCATTGGCCGCAGCAGAATTTTGTTGTTTTTAATCATGGTGCCGCGAAGTTCACATTGATGCAGCCGTTGGGTGAGGACCGACGCACGACGTATGCTTGCGAACTGGCGGACTTTGACGGCGACGGCGATCTGGATATTGCGACCGGAAACGATATGGCACCGGGGCGTATTTTTTTGAACGACGGATCGGGACGTGTCACTGTCCATACTGAATTTAGTGACGTCTCCAGTGTGCGAAGTCTAACGTTGGCCGACATCGACGGGGATGGTGATGTCGATATCCTTGCAACTAGCCGAGGACGACCGAATCGAATTTACCTAAATGATGGCGTGGCCAACTTTCAGCCAGGACCGACCTTTGGCCAACAAGCCGATTCGACGATCGACGTAGCAGTCGCGGATATCGATCGTGACGGTCGGCCAGATTTAGTGCTTGCCAATCGCGATCGTCAGCCCAACGAAGTTCTCCTGGCTGACAAGGATTTGAAGTTCACCAGAAGAGTCGTGTTCGGGAACGGAAAAGACAATACTCGCGCCGTGGTGGTCGCTGACATGAATGACGACGGCCATCTTGATTGGGTTACCGGGAATATCGGCCAGGCCAACGCAATCTACTTGGGCGATGGAAAAGGTGGCGTGAAAACATCGATGTCGCTGGGTCAAGCCGCCAGCCGGACCTATTCATTGGCCGTCGCCGACATGGATAACGATGGTGATTTGGACGTGGTGGCGGGAAACGTCGCGCAGCGGAATTCCGTCTATCTCAACGCAGGTGATGGGTCTAGGTTTATTGAAGAGCCGTTTGGCGATCCTGATTCGGTGACG
>JBAUHR010000120.1:0-33535 GCA_049680385.1 Rubripirellula sp.
AGTGGTGCCGGCACTGCGTCGCATGCACGCCGCACTTGCGGACAAAGCAAAGCAGTGGGACAAGATCATCAAGATCGGTCGGACTCACTTGATGGACGCGACGCCGCTGCGTTTGGGACAAGAATTCGGTGGTTTTGCCCGACAGTTGGAATTGTCGATCGCACGCGCCGAAGCCGCGCGCGACGCGGTCCTAGAACTGCCTGTTGGCGGCACAGCCGTTGGCAGCGGAATCAACACGCACCCTAAATTCGGATCGAGCGTTGCTGCGGTGCTGGCCGAAAAAACGGGAATCGCATTCATCGAAGCCGGCAACCACTTCGAAGCCAACGCCCAACGCGATGCGGTGGTCCATTCGCACGGCGAACTGAAATGCGTCGCGCAAACACTGTTCAACGTCGCCAACAACATTCGTTGGCTGGGCAGCGGTCCGCGATGTGGTTTCTTTGAAGTCATCTTGCCGTCGCGCCAACCGGGCAGTTCCATCATGCCAGGCAAAGTGAATCCGGTAATGTGCGAGTCGATGATGCAGTTGACCGCTCGAGTGATGGGCAATGACACCTGCATTACCGTCAGCGGTGCAAGCGGTGGCAACTTCCAATTGAATATCATGATGCCAGTGATGGCGGATACGATTCTCGAATCCGTCCATTTGTTGTCACAGGGCACTGAAGCGTTCGTCGAATTCTGCTTGGACGGATTGGAAGCCAACGAAGAAGCTTGCGAAGCATCGGTCGAAAAGAGCCTGTCGATGTGCACCAGCTTGAATGCGTTGATCGGTTACGACCAAGCCGCCAAGTTGGCGAAGGAAGCATTCGCGTCTGGCCAAACCATCCGCGAACTATGCCGCGAAAAAGGCATCCTGCCAGAGGAAACTCTCAACGAAGCACTTGACCCGTGGACCATGACCGAACCTCAAGCGTAGAAGCGATAGGCTTCCCAGCAACGAAGGCGTTCAGGCAGCGAAACTTGCCAACCGTGTGTCGAATTCGCACCGGTTGGTGTTCGCAATGGCTAGCCGATTGAGCACGCCCGAAAACCGCCCGTAGTTCGCTGCGTGGTATCGTTGCCACCCGCCTGCGGCGGGTGTTTTTCAGCACGGCGTTCCGGAGGCAAGCACGACAATGAGGATGTTGATTCCCAACAATGCTTGGCCCCGTGATCTAGCTGACCATTTGTAGGCCATCGAGAAGTGCGGTTGCTGCGTCGCTTTTATTCAGCACGTAGTAGTGGATGCCGGGCACGCCGTGTTCCATCAAGTTGATGGTCTGCTTACGAGCATGCTCGACGCCAATACGGAACTGGTCACCGACATCGTCATGACTATTCATTGCCTGTTCAAGCTCGTAAGGAATGTTGGCTTTGCACATCGCCGCGATCCGTTGCGCTTGCTTGAAATTGGTAACCGGCAAGATACCGGGGACGATCGGCACGTTAATTCCCGCGGCGACACATCGATCACGAAAACGAAAATAGTCAATGTTGTCGTAAAACAACTGGGTGATGATGATGTCGGCGCCGGCGTCTACCTTGCGTTTCAAGTTTTCTAAGTCGGTCTTCGCATCTGGTGATTCTTGGTGAACTTCGGGATAGCCGGCGACGGCGATTCCGAGGTTTGAAAACTTGGCGTTGATAACCTCGACCAACTCATTGGCGTATCGCAAACCGCCATCGACGGGAACGAACTTGTCGGTGCCCTTGGGCGGATCACCACGAAGCGCAACGATGTAGTCAACACCTTGCTCGGTGGCTTCGCTCAAATACGAATCTAATTCTTCGACCGTCGATCCGACACAAGTCAGGTGAGAAGCGACGGGTAGGTTCGTGATCTCGCGAACTCTTTTCAGCACCGACAACGTGGTGCCACGTGTCGAACCGCCCGCCCCGTAGGTGCACGTAAAGTAGCTTGGGTTGAACTCACACAACCGCCGCACATTGTCGGCCATTGCTTCCATCCCCTCTTCGGACTTGGGTGGAAAAAGTTCAAACGAGATCGCACAACCGGCGCCTTCGTAATGGGAAATCAAACTCATCTTCGCTGCCTACTATAAATTCAAATAAATGGTTGAAATGATCATCGACTAGTCAGCCGCCGGGCGCGGTGCCCCGGGCCAATCCGTTGCTTTGGCCGTTCCGCCAACAACGACGCCTTTCGCGTTCCATCCTAGATAAGCCGTCACATCTGCGGGACAGTAACGTAACGTCAGACCACATCGCCGGTTTTTGCTTCGATTAGGTGCCGAACCGTGAACGAGCAAATCACTGTGGATTGAAATCTGCCCTGCTCGTATTGGCGTCTGCTGTAGCGTACCGTAGTTCTGAGGATTTTTGACGGACTGATCCAAGACGTTTCCATCGTCGGCGTCGCTGGTTTCAAAATCGATCAATCCGAACTGGTGGGAACCGCTGTAAACTTCCATACAGCCGTTTTCGAGCGTCGAATCGTCGATGGCAAGCCAAACAGTAACGGCTTTGGTCGGTGTCAGCGGCCAATAACTACAATCTTGGTGCCAATCGACACTTTTGCCATCACCAGGCATTTTACAGAAAAAGTGCGATCCCCAACCAACCACATTTTCGCCCAGCAAGTCGCTGATGTACCCGACGATTGTAGGGTTGGTCAGCATATCCCAGACTCTGCCGTGCTTTAGATGGGCACTGCTGATGGAGTAACTGTCGCGGCCTTCGGCAATCGCCTGAGCCAACAAACCATCGAAATAAGTGCGAATATCGGCGATCTCTGCGGCCTGGTAGACATCCAAAGGCCCCAAATACCCGTCCCGGTTCCACGCTTCGATGTCGCTCGCTTCAAGCGACTGAGGTGCATCGTTTTGAGTCGGGAAAAACCGGATATCTCGTTCTACCGATCCGATTGACGCTCGATCGGGAATGATCGCAAAATCGTTTGTCGGCTGCATCAGAAAGCTCTTGTAGGAAACGCTTCGTTTTCGGTACGACTGTCGTTACTCGATTGTAGTCGTCGCCACCGATTTGTGTCAGCACGAAGCTGCAATCGCCCTACCACCCGCACGCGAACAAGTGCGAGAATAGCAACAGAGAACGCCCAATGACCGCCGAATCGATCAATTGGTCAGAAAAGTTATCCGCTGAAACGGAGGCTCCGGACACTGTTTTACGGCAAATGGCCGAGTCGGCCGAGATCCGCGGTTGCACCGCTGCGGTGATCAAGTTGGCAAACAGCCACGATGCCGAGACTCGCAAATGGGCAACGGCAGCGCTCGAATCATCGATCACTCCGGCTCCTGACGAAGTCGAGGCGTTATCCGATCTGCTGGCTTGCATCGACGAAGGCGAAACCTGCTATTGGGCCGCAACCATGCTTGGCCGCTTGGGCCCGAATGTTGGGCCACGCACGAAGCTAGCCGTAGATTCGTTGGAAATCTGCCTGGGCGATTCGATGTACTTACCGGCGCGCGAACGATCTGCTTGGGCACTTAGCCAGATCGGACCTTCGGCGGCATCGGCGGCGATCACGTTACGCCGAACGGCCGAGGACGCACCACCGCGACTGCAACGCTTGGTCGCCGAAGCACTTGAATTGATTGGCGAAGCAGCGTGAGCAATCGGCTGCGGCTTGCTTCATAGGCAGCGCCGATTCCCATCGGGCACTCCAAACAATGGATTGGCCGGTGCGAATCGGCCCTACTTCAACCAATCGCCACGAACACCGAAACAGCGACGGAAGAATCGTAGCCTCGATACGGAGTCGAAATCATCAACATTTTCGGCAACAGCCGTCGCACTCGCCGCAGCCGCGAAACCAGCGTCAACTTGGACGTGCCGCTGCTGCGCTGGATAGGTCCGGTCACGACCGCGATTGCGATCTTCGCAGTCTGCGGGCTGGTACTTTCTGGCCAGATCAACCTGTCGGCTCTCGATAGCATCGGCGACGATACCGCAGGCTCGCTCATCACGTCGACGCCGGTCTCGCTGGGCAAGCCGCTTGAAAAATCAGCGAATACGATTCGCATCGGAACCCTTTGCCTGGATGGATTCACCAACGCCGCGCAAGTCACGCCGAACCAAATTGCGGCGCTCGCGAACATCATTTCGCAATTTGATGTGCTCGCTTTGCAAGGAATCGACCCTGCCGATTCAAGTCCCATTCGTCTGGCCGTCGAGAGCTTGCGACGTTCAGGGGCAGGCTACGTTGCCAATGTCAGCAACCCGGTTGGGCGAACTGGCAATTTCCAAGCCTATGCCATGATTTGGGACGACGCACGAATCGTTTCGCCGCCCGGATCGATTGGCATCGTCGAAGACCGATCCGATCGCATGCTGTTCGAACCGATGTACGGATCCTTTGAGTCTCGAGTCGGTTTGACCGATGGCCGCAGCCCATTGAGGTTCACGCTGATCAATGCGTACGCGATGCCACCGAGCAACAACAACCCCGCAGGCGACATTGCGGTTCTGGACGATGTCTTCACGAGCGTCCGAAACTACGGTTACGAAATGATGGGTGAAGAAGACTGTATCCTAGTAGGCAATCTCGGCGTCGATCGCTCGCACTTGGGCGAGCTTGGAAAAATCGTCGGCATTGAGTCGGTTGTCGATGACAATGGATCGCGGCAACACATCCTGCTTGACCCACGATTCACAGCCGAATACGGCGGCAAATCAGGCCAGTTGGAATCAACGCCGCAGGCGGGAATCGCAACCGAATCCCCGCTGTGGGCTGAACTGAGCGTGAACGAAGTCCCGCGATAGAGTCCCGCGATCGAGACCTGCACAAGCAACAGGACTAAGCGCGCGACAGGAACAATCCCGTTCGCGTATCAATCTTCAACCGTTCACCTTCCTTGATGTGTTCCGGCACTTGGACGATCAATCCCGTTTCCATGGTGGCGGGCTTATTTCGCGACGTTGCCGAGTTGCCTTTCACGCCAGGATCACACTGAGTGATCGTCAGTTCGACGGTCGCCGGCAATTCGATACCGACACAATCATCGTTGTAGATCAGTGCCCGGATCCCTTCCAAGCCTTCGGCCATGAAGGGCAACTCGTTCTCGACTTCTTCTAACAACAAGTCGTAGTCCTGAAAGTCTTCTTTGTCCATCAAGTGGATGTGCGTGGCGTCGGTGTACGTCACCTGCACATCGCGTCGCGAAAAGTCCGCTTCGGTTAGGTTGTCGGTACCTTTGAACGTGATGTCGATCTTGTTCTTGGTCAACACATTCCGCGCACGGAACTTATACAGTGTCGCCGCGCCCCGAGCCGAAGGTGACTGGACGTGGATGCCTTGAATGATCACGGGGTTACCATCATGAACGACAACCGTTCCGGTCTTAATGTCTTTGGCGAGCATCGCAGGGTATCCGACGAAGGAAGGAGATGAATCGAGCGGGCGGAATTCTCTATCGCCAGAGCCAATCGCGGAAGCCCTCAACCACCAATTCTTGGTTCCCCAGTCCCTGCCATAACAAAACGCCTGCAAACATCGCTGCGAATGCCAACATCGCAAACCCGCGCCGAGGAACCGGAACAGGTTCTTGGCGAACTTCGTGACGCAAGTTCCCCAACAGCGACTGCCAAAACATCGGCGACCCAATCGGCTCGAACGAAAGGACTCGCGAGTGATCGATGCCACGCGGACCATCCACCCGAAGCTGGACCCCCAACGTTGGCATCCGAACTTGCATCAGATTCGCATCACCAATGGCTGCCTCGTCCATCCGCGTCGCCGCACGCAGCAGCGGCGCGTAAACTTGATCGGGCGATCGTCCGATGACCACCAGTTTGGGAGTGCTCGTCAGCGCAATTAGCGCGACGACCAACGTATAGAACGCAATCAGAGCCAACCAAACGATCGGGCCAAACACGGTCGCCGCCGTGGCCGGAAAAAACAACTCGGCCGGTCCCACCGCCAACATTCCAGCGATCGCGACCGCAAGCGCCGCGATGTCCCGAGCCCCCGTCGTGACCATCCCTCGCCCGGAAAGCCGGACGAAACTGATCAACAACAGATACCCGATCAAGGGCACCATCGCGAGCAAGATCGTGAATGGATCAGGGGATGGAAACACAGTGACCTAATTCGCTGACTTTGGAACGCGGAATCAACCGATGACGTCGTGCAGGCAGCCTGCGCCACAGGCTGGCAGCCCGTGCTACGAGTTTGCCATTGATTGCGTTTGCTCTGGCTTAGTTCAAAAACTCACGCTCGACAAACTTCGTATCGTGCGTCCCAGCGACGAACTCGGGATGCTGCAAAACCTTGTCATGGAACGACGCGGTCGTGCTGATTCCCTCGACTTGCAGCTCCGCCAATGCACGTCGCATCGTTGCGATTGCTTCGGCACGGGTCGGCCGATGGATGATCAGTTTGCCGATCATCGAATCATAGTGCGGCGGCACGCTGTATCCGCTGTAGACGTGTGAATCAAATCGCACGCCCAATCCGCCTGGCGCGAACATCGACGTGATTTTCCCGGGGTTCGGCTGGAAATTCTTGTCGGGGTTTTCCGCATTGATGCGGCATTCCAATGCGTGCCCGGTCACCACCAAGTCTTCTTGCTTGAACGACAGCGGTTCGCCCGCTGCGACGCGAATCTGCTCCTTGATCAAGTCGACGCCCGTGATCATTTCCGACACAGGGTGTTCGACTTGGATCCGCGCGTTGACTTCGATGAAGTAAAAGTTGTCGTCTTGATCAACGATGAACTCGACCGTGCCCGCGTTGCTGTAATCCGCGCCACGAATCATGCGCACCGCGGCGTCACAGATTTCTTGGCGACGCGCTTCGGGCAGGTTGGGGCTAGGAGCTTCTTCGATCAGTTTTTGGTGCCGACGCTGGACGCTGCAGTCACGTTCAAACAGATGGCAAACGTTTCCATGCGAGTCAGCGATGACTTGTACTTCGATGTGCCGCGGGCGACCAACGTAGCGTTCCAGATAAACGCCACCATTGCCGAACGCTGCTTGCGCTTCGGTACGTGCCTGCTCGACCGCCTTCACGAGCGAGTCCTCGGCCTCGGCAACTCGCATGCCTTTACCACCGCCGCCAGCGGTGGCTTTGATTAGCACGGGAAAACCAATTTTCTTGGCGATCTCGAGCGCCTTGGCACCGTCTTCGATCAAGCCGTCACTGCCCGGTACCACAGGAACGTCGCTGGCAATCGCCATCGATCGTGCCGTGTTTTTGTCGCCAAGTTTTTCCATCGCGGTCGGACTTGGACCGATGAATTCAAACCCGCTGGATCGACAGACTTCATTGAAGTGAGCGTTCTCGGCCAGAAAGCCATAGCCCGGGTGGATCGCATCGGCACCGGACACTTCCGCTGCGGCGATGATTTGATCAATTTTCAAATAGCTATCGCTGCTGCGAGCCGAGCCGATGCAATACGCTTCGTCCGCTAGTCGGACGTGCATCGAGTCCGCATCAGCTTGGCTGTAAACGGCTACCGACGCGATGCCCATCTCGCGACAAGCACGGATGATTCGCAACGCAATTTCGCCACGATTGGCGATCAGAATTTTTTGAAACAAGGTTTAGGCGTCCGGCTTCACGCGGAACATTGGCATTCCAAAATCAACGGGCTTTTGATCGGTCGCCAAAACGGCCACGATCGTCCCACTGCACTCCGCCGGGATCTCGTTGAATACCTTCATGGCTTCGACGATACAGACCACGGTGTCAGGTCCAACGCGGTCGCCGACTTTGACAAACGAAGGCGATTCGGGGTTGGCCTTGCTGTAAAAAGTACCAACCATGGGCGCGTTGATCGTGATCGTGCCAGCATCGTCACTGGCTTCGCCACCCCCGGCGGCGGGTGCGGCAACAGCGGCAGGTGCCGCGGCCACTGGTTGCGGAGCATAAACAGGGGCTGCCGATCCACGGCCAAGCTTGATTTTCTCGTCGCCTTGCTGCAGATCGACTTCCGACAAGTCGTGTTCTTCCATCAATTCAATGATCTGACGGATGCGTTCGACGTCGAATACATCCTTTGGCTTTCCGCCTTTGCTCATGCTTGACTCGCGGTCGGGTTGATTTGGATTGATTGGACTGACCCCTAGTTGAGATCGTGAACCGTTCTTCTCTTCGCAGCAAGTTTTACAGCAACCAGGCGGACTCTTCGAGGCCCTTTGGTAGGTCACTCAGCACGTCATGCCCGGTCTCGGTCACCAAAATGTCGTCTTCGATGCGAATTCCGAACTCACCCGCAAAATATACACCGGGTTCGACGGTAATGATCATACCGGCTGCAAGCGTCTCGGTGCTGCTGGCCGACATTCGTGGCGATTCGTGAATTTGCAGCCCCGTGCCATGCCCCAGCCCATGCTTGAACGCCTCCGCCATGCCGTGCCGGCCCAGAACCGCTCGCGCGATCGCATCGATATCAGCCGCTTTCACGCCTGGTCCAATCGCGTCAATTGACGCCAACTGAGCCTCCAGAACCGCTTCGTAAGCCCGGCGAAACCGGTCGCTGGCCTGCGGGCGGTGAATCGTCCGAGTCAAATCGCTGGCGTAGCCGCGATATTTTGCTCCCCAATCGATCAAAAGCGTCGCGTCGTCGCCCAGTCGCCGGTCGGTCGGATGATAATGCGGCAGCGCGCCGCCCGGACCGGCCGCCACGATGGGCGAGAAACTGCATCCCTCGGCGCCCAGGAACCGCATTTTTGCTTCCAATTCATGCGCCACCTCACGCTCGGTCCAACGCCCCGACAGCATCGGCAGCAGCGACTGGTAGGCCCGCTGAGCAATCTGGACGGCCGTGCGAGTCGTCTCGATCTCATCGGCGTCCTTGATCATCCGCTGGTTTTCGACAACCGACGTGGTTTCGACCCACTGAATCGATTGGCAGGTGTCGCAGAGTTTTCGAAACGCCGCCAGCGGCCACGCGTTGGCCTCGATCCCGACTCGTTTGTGTGACGAAGACGCCAAGACCTCGGCCGTCAATTCCGCCAACGTTTGTTCGGGTGGCCGGATCGCCGTGGCCAACGCCGGGCATTCATCGGCAAGCTGGGTCTCGTAACGACCGTCGCTCAACACAATCGTTTCGCTGCGCGTGACCAACAACGACGAACTATCGCCGGTGAAGCCCGACAAGTAACGAACGTTTTGCTCGTCCGACACCAGCATCGCGTCAACGTTTAGTTCGTCCAGCTTCGACGCCAGCGTATCGATACGTTTCATCATTCCAGTCAATTTTGTCCAACCTTACGTTGCAATTTCAAGCTTTCGTGTTGTCGACTTTCGATGCCATGGTACGTCAACAACAATGCACCGACCGACGCAAAGCGATCGAAAACCGCTTCCCAGCAAGCATGTTCGCCTGGCCATGGAAAGGCGAAAAACAAATCAAAGTCAGCCACGTCCGCATCAAGATCGTCGTATCCGCTCGGGCAATCCATGTCGATGTGCGAAATATCGTCAACGATCTGCAACAAGTCTTCGCCGCCGTTGGGAATGAAACTGCCAGCGGCAAAGGCGACTTCGATTTCGTGATCTTCGGCCAAAGACACGGCCTCGTCGACCAGAGCCGGCTCGACTTCAATGCCGTACGAATCCCAGCCGCGAAGCGCCGCCAACATCGCAACGACACCAAATCCGCTGCCCCACTCACAAAACCGCTCGCCGCGTGCCAAGTCGGTTTCGCCAATCCATGCCAGCGCCGCATCCACCAGCCGAAAGTCGCAAACTGCAAAATTCTCGACCCAAGGCCGCTGGCGACGCGTGAAGTCCGCAATCCGCTCGTCCGCATCACGCAGCAGCCGCACCGCATCCGGCGAAAGCGGGATCGACCAAAGGTCACCGGGAACTGAAATCGGTTCTAGCATGAAAGGAAACGGCGTTGGTGCAAACGACGGACAACCCTCGTGGCCCCGCCACTCCGCGGGCGGGATCGAACTGCAAAGCAGCTTTGAGTCTTCGGACACCCTACCAATAGAGAGGTAGCGAGGTTTTAAGTTGTTAGTTCTTGAGCATTTAACAGTGCATTGACCTTTGCCTTCCCGCAGGAGGGGCCGGTCGCGGTAGCGGAATATTAGTTCTGGAAAACACCGCTTTCTGAGCCGACGACGCTGGCCGCGGATGCCGGGGTGATGTTCGTGACGCACCAAAAATCCACCGGCGGGAGAGTCAGGTACAACCGCACGACGTCCAGTGTCGCTGGGCCACCAAGGGTGCCTGCAGAATTTCTCTGCCGCAAGAACATTCGGCAAGCCGATGTGCGACCGGTGAAACTCAAAACTCAAAAAAGGATGCGTTGGTTTTAACCTTGATGCGACCCGCCCCCTGCTTGTATACGAAGTCTTGTAGTGCCAATTCAGAATACAGCAATCTGAATACAGCGATCCAGACACAGCCGCCAGCGGGGAATACGATGCAGCTTGAACAAATCGCCGCGATGGTGGACGGTCGCCTCGTCTGCGAAGCCTCCCACCGAGACGCTCTCTGTGTCGGCACCAATCCGCCTGACCAAGCTGGGACGGGTGAAATCACGATGCTGGACGATCCCAAACGAGCAACGGCTGTTGCAGCCTCGATCGCTGATTCGGGCGTGATCGCGATCTTGACGTCCACCGAAGTCGCCAATTTCCCCTGCGCCCAAATCGTCGTCAACAATCCTCACACCGCGTTCGCGACGGTCGTGGCCCACTTTCGTCCGCCCGTCGACCAGTCGATGTTGGCCGACGGAATCGACCCGACCGCCAAAATTGATCCGACCGCATCGATTCACCCCAGCGCCATCATTGGCGCGGGCGCGGCGATTGGGGCTCGCACCCGAATCGCACCCGGTGTCGTCGTGATGCCACGCTGCACGATCGGTGACGACTGTGTGCTGTATGCCAACGTCACACTTTACGAATACACGTCACTATCGGACCGAGTCGTCATTCATGCCGGCACGGTGATTGGCGCCCACGGGTTTGGATATCGTCAACAAAATGGTCGTCACGTCCCAACCGCACAACTTGGCTACGTCGCAATCGAAGCGGACGTCGAAGTTGGTGCCAGCGTCACGATCGACCGCGGCACCTACGGCGCCACGAGAATTGGCGAAGGCACCAAGATCGACAACCAAGTCATGATCGCCCACAACTGCCAAATCGGTCGCCACAATTTGCTATGCAGCCAAGTCGGCATCGCTGGCAGTTCAAGCACGGGTGACTATGTCATCTTGGCTGGCCAAGTGGGTCTGAAAGATCACATCTCGCTTGGTGATCACGCGATCGTCGGCGCTCAAGCGGGCGTGATGGACGATTGTCCGGGCAACCAAGTTTACCTGGGCTCGCCAGCAACGCCGCAGCGTGAGCAGATGCAGATCATGGCCGTCGAGCGAAAGCTTCCCGAAATGCGTCGCGAAGTCAAGAAACTGCGCCGCGACTTTGACGCCCTGATCGCCAACATCGAGCAATCAAAAACCAGCGAATCGAAAACTGACGAATCGAAAACCGGCGGTGACGCCGAATCGAATCGAAACGCGGCATGAGCGACCGATACGGAAACGAGCCGATGCGATCACGCGAAATTACAAACCAGCATCCATCAAAGTCTTCTCTTCCACCGATCGGTATTGTCGCGGGATGGGGCAATTTTCCCGTCGAAGTCGCTCAGGCACTGGTCCGCAGCGGCCACTCGGTTTCCTGCATCGCGATCAAGGGTCACGCCAGCACGTCGCTCGAATCGATCTGTGACGATGTGCTGTGGTCGGGTGTGGGCAAGATTGGCAAACACCTGCGGTATTTCCGTCGCAGCGGCGTTCGGCACGTCACGATGGCGGGTAAACTGTTCAAAGCCGACCTGCTGTACAGCGGTTCAATTTGGCTGCAACATTTTCCTGACCTGACCTGTCTGCGAACCTTTGGCCCAGCACTGCTGGGTCGCAAACGGGACGCCCGCGATGACAGTTTGCTGTTGGCCGTCACCAAGACTTACATTCGAAGCGGCATCGAGATTTGCGCCGCAACTGATTTTGCACCGGAGCTTCTAGTGAACAGCGGATTATTGACCGGCAAAGCCCCCAGCGCTCAACTGCAAAACGATATCGATGCGGGCTGGGCCGTCGCCAAACAAATGGGCGGCATGGACATCGGACAAACGATCACGATTAAAGACGGAACCGTCATCGCCGTCGAAGCGATCGAAGGCACCGACGCCTGCATTGAACGCACAGGTAACTTGTGCCGAAAGGGCGGATGGACGCTCGTGAAAGTCAGCAAGCCCAACCAAGACATGCGTTTTGACGTACCAACGATCGGCCCGCAAACGGTCGAAAAAGTTCGCGCCGCCGGCGGTACCGCGATCGTGATCGAAGCTGAAAAAACGATCGTCGTCGAGCGCGAAAAAACGATTGCCGACGCACGGGCCGCTGGGATCACGATGATTGCGGTCGAAGACAGCCAACTGCACCGGAGCACCGACTCCGCTGCTTTGCAAGCCGCATGATCGACGATGCCCAAACCGGCGATTCGTCCAACAACTCGCCTAATCCATTACCAATCGATACGGTTGCTCGGACTCGCGCGCCAGCGAAACTTAATCTGTTTTTAGAGCTGATCAATCGACGCGACGATGGTTTTCACGACATCGACACCGTGTTGGTCCCGATCGATTGGTGCGACCAACTGCAGGTCACTCGATCGGTGGATCCGGGCGTTCGATTGTCGGTTGATTGGTTGCCGTCGAGAGAAATTGTTGCCCAGCGATTGCAGATCGAAAACGATCCGGCGCGGCAAGCGTCGATGTTATCGATCCCAACCGACAACACCAACCTTGTCACCCGAGCCTTGATGCGGGTTGCCGAAGTCTTTGAGCTTGAAACAGGTTTCGATTGCAAACTATTGAAGACTATTCCAGCGGGCGCTGGCATGGGCGGTGCTAGCAGTGATGCAGCGTCGGCGATCGCATGCGCCGCGAAACTGATATCAGTTTCGCCGCGACACCCGGCTTTGATCGAAATCGCAGCCGAAATTGGCAGCGACGTGCCATTTTTCTTAGGTCTCGGCGACGAACCGATGTCAGCGATCCGAGCGACAGGGCGTGGTGAAAAACTTGCACCAGTATGCTTAGGCGGGCGATTGGACTTTGTGGTCATCTACCCAAGTGTCAGCCTTTCAACCGCGAAAGTTTACGCAGCCTCCCAAGTCCCCGCGGAACCCCGCGGCGCAGCGGATCTTGTTTTGTCGCTTGCCAATGCCAATCATGAAGCGATCGAAGAGTCGATGATGAATCGATTATCCCATCCTGCCAGAATACTTGCACCGCAAATTGACGAAATCATAGAATCAGTGTGGCGGGCAGGCTGCAGAACGTGTCAATTGACAGGCAGTGGTTCGGCGTGCTTTGCGCTGGTTCGCTCACCCTTTGAAGCTCGTCGGTTAGCAAAAAAGCTGCGGGCGTCGTTTCGGGAAACCACGCACCCAGGAGGCGGTGCGATCGTTGCCGCAACTCGCACCACGCGCGTTCCTGCAATCGTAAGTATCCACTAAACAACACGGACTTGCAGACGAGTCGCAATGGATTGCGATTGGTTCGCCGGTTAGGGAAGGTCGGAAGATGGAAATCACCGAGATTCGAATCAAGTTGATGGAAGGCTCCGAAGACCGCCTTCGTGCATTCTGTTCGATCACGATCGACAATGCATTTGTGGTCCGTGATCTGAAAATCATCGACGGAACCAGTGGCCCATTTGTGGCGATGCCCAGCCGGAAATTGAGCGGGCACTGCAACCGATGCAACTACAAGAATCACTTGCGGGCGTCGTATTGCAATCAGTGCGGGACCAAGGTCCAAAACGATTCAAACGACAACCACGACCAGCCGCAAAAGCTGTACGCCGACGTTGCTCACCCGATCAACAGCGAGTGTCGCGAGTTAATCCAAAACGCGGTCATCACTGAATTCGAAGCCGAACTTAGCCGGTGCCAACAACCCGGTTACCGGTCGCGATACGACGATGATTTCGCGGACGTCGACTCTGACGTACCGCAAGCGATCATCGATTCGCCAAAGCCGAATCAAAAAACGGCACCGCCACGACCGCACTTCATCGATCCACCTTCGGGCGGACGCGAATCGGCGGGCGTCGAATCAGACGATGACGATGGGTTCGGCGCTGGAATCTTTGGCGGTTAAGGGATCAGTCGAAAATAAGTTGTGGACCTGCGACTTTGATTGCGGGCGACAAACGGCATCG
Organism: Rubripirellula sp.; assembly: GCA_049680385.1. Lineage (GTDB taxonomy): Bacteria > Planctomycetota > Planctomycetia > Pirellulales > Pirellulaceae > Rubripirellula. The sequence continues at coordinate 14,160 of JBAUHR010000120.1, forward strand.
CAGCAAAAAAAAGCAGCACCCAGCACCCGCGCGAACGGGGTCGCGGGGCCACCAAGTTGCTATCCGAAAACCAACACGACACGAATTTGTGGTTAGCGGGCCGCAGGCAGGATTTCTTCGGTTGGCGGTTCGATCTCTTTGACCTTTCCATCGCTGGTGTCGGTTGGAACAGGAATCGGCATCAGCACCAACCGCACCGGGGTTCCCCGCTTTGGAATGACTTTGGTCATCGGCGTGTAGTCCAACTGGCTTGCGTCGGCACTGCTTGCGACGGGAATGTCCAACATTGCAGAGCTGAAATTGGAAACACAAATCATGTCACCGGAGTCAGCGCGGTAGTATTCGCGGTTGTCAGACGGGTCGGTCCAGAACCCGCTACCCGCGAAAACCCAATCGACATCCATCGACGTGCCAGTCTCGGCTTTCTGAACCCACTTGCGGCCATCAACGGCCTGAAACTTACCGTCTTTATCGCGGTAACAAACCCAGACGCGAATCCGTTGACCGGTCGCTGGCACATAGCGAGGCAGGAATCGGACCGTTGTCCCGGGCTTGGCACTGATCGCCAACAATGCCGCATGAACTTCGGACGACTTTGCAATCGTTGCCACGACCGACTCGTGTTCCTTGGTCCCGGTGGGACAAGCGAACATCTCCAACGCTCCGTCATCAACGGCCACGTAGCCATCCAAAACGACAATCGACTTTTTCGTGTCGATCCAAAGATTCCGTGGACTGATTGATTTTGCTCCAGGCGGTGGTGCAAAAGCTTTGGCTGCGATTTCGCCACGAGTCAGCCGAACTTCCACCGGCATCGGTTCTTCTTCGTCGGTCACCGGATCATCAGCAGTCGGCAGCAACCGCGTTCCATCGTCAGCTTCAGCCCCCGACTTCGTCGTTTCAGTCTTCTGCTGGGCAAGCCCCACGACTTGCCAACTGCAACCTATGGCGACTACCAAGACGAACTGTCCAATCGACTTAACGAACATCGATGCTTCCTGTTTGATTTTCACGAACGATACGGCTTTGCAGCCTACAGTTTGCAGCCTACCGATAGATCACGAGGCTGGATTCAGCGCTGCTGGACGACCGGGACGCGAGCCCCGGCATGCAGGTCCGACAACGGGCTCTATTGTCGACCAATCTCCCGATCAAGGATACGCCCAGACCGGCCCTGGTCAAAACTCTCTCATCACCCCCAAACTATCTGGCGTTGCCCAATTTAACAGCTATGGTATCGTCCGATCCTGTTCAGATTACGGCCCACTGGCCGTCGAAAGAATCTTCACAATTGACGCTCCCGCTATCGTTGCACTGTCCTTTATGTCCATCGACACTACCCAAAATCGTGCATTGAACTCCGGTTCATCGGATTCTCTCAAACAATGGGAAGCCCTGCGATTGAAGGCAATCGCGACCAGCAAGTCGACACCGGCCGCAGCCATATTCGGAAAAGCCGGAAAGTCCGGGGCGGTATACCGGTGGGGAATCGCGGTTGCGACAGGAACTCAGTGCGGTGAACAGATGGAACTGCTTAGCCGTCTGGCATGCGGTGGATCCATCGGCAAAAAGTATGAATCATTTGACTTAGTCGGTGCCGTCGAGGACTTCATCCTGTCCATCGAAACGGCCACGGCGGTATCTGTCGTGGAAGCCAACCAAGCCGTTGCTTGGGCGGCAGCATTGCCGGCCCTTTGCCGCGAACTTGAACCGAAATTCAGTTGGCAACTGATGACTTCGCTACGTCAACTGCATGAAGCAGTCATTTCAAAAAACCAGACCTACTCGACCACCCATTTAATTCTGGGCGGCGAACTTGGGCTAACACTGGCTTGGCGAATGGCCGACGTGCCTTCGTGCCAGCGATTGCAAAAACAGTCGATCGCCGCCATCACCGACTGGTGCGACCAACTCGATATCGCCGTGGCCGAGGCGATCTCGGGCGCCGCTGATACTCGCGCGGTCTTTGCGTCGCTGACCCGCAGTCTCTCGCTCGTGTCGTGCACATCGGATCAGAAAACGAAGAAGGTTCACGCCAAAGCAGCCAAGTTGTTGGCGACCTGGATTGCTGCGATGACCGTCCGCCAGGGCGGATCAGCACTAAGTTCAGCGACTTGTGATGATGCAGTCGACGACGTCGCCGACGGTGGACTATTGGACCATGCCGTCGCCACGGACACAGACTCGCTTGAACCTGCGATCGCAGCGGCAATGGGCCAGACTCAAACCGGCGGCCGATTGGCTTGGGAAGTGTCGCTGCCTGAAACGATGTGGCACGATTCCGACGCAAAACTTGCGATCATGTTGCCCGATTGGGACATTCAAAAAAGTCGCACCCACATCGACTACTCGGGCGAACATATCTTGATCGAGATCTTTGCCGGCCGAAACAAAGTTATCGATGGTGCTTGGCACTCAACGATCGAAATCAACGGCGAAGAACAGCAGCCAACGGGACCGTGGTCAGAAATCTGTGAATACACTGACGACGACGTTCATTTCATTGAGCTTGAACAACCGTGGACAGGCGGCATTCTGTTGCAAAGGCATGTGATGCATGTTCGCGAAGACCGCTGCGTCCATTTGGCCGACGCGATCGTCCCGAACCCTGACGACGCTGCCGTAGGAACGGACGAGTTTCGCAGCATTCGTTACATGTCGCGCATTCCGATGGCCGAAAACATCGAAGCCGACCCAGAACCCGAAACTCGCGAAGTCTTTTTAAATGATGGGCGGCGATCCGCCATGGTGCTGCCAATCTCGGCTTGCGAATGGCGAGTTGGGCCGACGGCGGCGACGCTAAAAACGTCCGAAGACGGGCACCTGGTTTTTGCGTCCGAAGGAAAGGGGCGTTTGTACAGTCCGCTTTGGATCGATTGTTCCCAGCGACGCTTCAAACGCAAACGCACGTGGCGTCAATTGACCGTTGTCGACAATTTACGACTATGCCGAAACGACGAAGCGGTCGGCTATCGAATCCAAGTCGGGTCGGAGCAATGGATGATCTATCGCACCTTGGGGGAACCAAAGACACGAAGCGTGCTTGGCAAACACTTGATCGCCGATTTCTTTGCATCACGTTTTGACCCGACCTATGGCGACCACGACGCAATCGTAACGGTGGACGATAGCGAACCCGGCGAAGATTGATATAAACAGATCCGGATGAAACTGAATTCAATGAGAATAGAGATTCGATGGACGACGATTCGCAAAACCGCCTGAACGAGAACTGGAACGCAGTATTAAGTGACGTTCGCCAAGCGGCGACAGACGCTGGACGCGACCCCAAATCAGTCACCGTGATTGGCGTGACCAAGTACGTCGACGCTGACATCACGGCGATGCTAGTTGACGCGGGCTGTGACAACCTTGGCGAAAATCGCGCTCAAGTGCTTTGGCAAAAAGCCGAGATGTTATCGCTGGACAATTCAGTTCAGTGGCACGTGATCGGTCACCTGCAACGCAACAAAACACGCCGGACGCTGCGTCACCGGCCCGTGATCCACTCGGTCGACAGCGAGAAACTGCTAACCACGATCGCCCAGGAATCATCGGCCGCCGGCATCACGACCGACGTGCTGCTTGAAGTCAACGCCAGCGGTGATGAAGCCAAAACCGGCATGACTCCCGAACAGCTTCGCGTGGTTCTTGGCACGATGCCCAGCGACAGTGTGCGCGTGATCGGAATCATGGCGATGGCCGGATGGGGAACGGATTCGTCGACCGCTCAGTCCCAGTTTTCCGAAACCCGCGAACTTCGCGATTCGCTAGCCACCGAATTTGGCCTGGAACTGCCGCATCTCTCGATGGGCATGAGCGGCGACTATGCCGAAGCGATTGCCGAAGGCGCCACGATGGTGCGAATCGGATCACGTTTGTTTGAAGGCGTGACCAACATCGGCCACGGCTAGCGGTAGCTCAGGCTGCTAGCCTGAACATGCAGGCTGGCAGCCCGCACTACGTTGTTGCTGGCAGCCAGCAATACGACCTTTGTTCCTAAAGTCGCTTGGGGCCCAAGCAACGCAGTTCGTCATCGACTCGCAACAACAGGTTGCCGTTCACAAACGCGGGTGTTGCGCCGACAGGACCGCCCAAGTCGATTTCACCTAGCTTTTTGAATTCATCACCCGCCGCGACCAACGTTGCTTTTCCATCTAAACTGATCATCAACATCGTGTCGCCAACGATGATCGGTGAAGCACCAAAGTTGCCGCCGATACGTTTGAACCAAACGACTTCACCCGTTTCGGCTTTCACGCATTGTGCAATTCCACGGTCATCGACCATGAACAATCGACCGTCCTTCACGACTGGCGTTGGCACGTAAGGTGCGTTGCGGCTGATGCGATAGAGTTCCTCGGGCTTAGCATCCTTGCTCGCCGGAATCCGCACGGCCACCAGTTCATTGCCGCCACCGCCGCTGCCGTGCGAACCAATCGCGACGTCACCAACCACGATCGGCGTGCTGCAAGAACGTTTCGAGAATACGGGAATGGACCACATCATTTTTCCGCTGGCCGGGTCGATCCCAAACAGCCCATTGCCGGAATTCGACGCAACGATCTGCTTGACTTCGCCGTCGTTTCCGTAGACCGCCGGTACCCCGTAACAGGACCGAGTCGTTTTTAGCGGCGACTCCCAAACGGTCTGTCCGCTCTTGCGATCCAAAGCAATCATTCGCGAAACGCCTGCCTGCTGACCTTCCTTTAACTGCTCGGCTTGTTGCGAATTCAGCAGCACCACCAAGTCACCGATGATGACAGGCGACGTCCCAAAGCCGTGTTGGGACTGCCACGATCCAAAGTCACGCGACCAGACGACATTCCCAGCGTGATCAAGACATTTCAAGACCGTCTGCGCCGGGTCCGACCAAGCGGCAAACACAAAATCGTCGTCAGCCGCCGGCGTGCTGGCCGCCAAAGTATTTCGCGTATGCAAGTGATGGGGAACTTGGTCAAACGACTTAGACCACTTCAGTTTTCCGGTCGCTAACTCCAATGACTCGACCGCGATTTTTTGCTGTTCGGGTTGCGACACCAACATCATCACACTGTCGCCGACCACAATCGGCGACGACACATCTCGCGATCCTAGTTTCCGTGTCCACGTATAGTCCGACGTGTCCCAAGTCTCTGGCAACGTCCCATCGGCAACATAGCCTTGGCCATCAACACCGTGGAACCGATTCCACTGCGATGGAGATTCCGCTTGGGTTCCGCGGTCGCACATCGACACGGCGCCGACCAGCATGGACAGCAAGATTCGATTCAAGCGTGGTGATTTCATCGCAGTGGTTTTCAAACTGGGGACTGGGAAAGGGGTAGGAGCGGTTGATGGGTGGAGAGCACTAAAAAGAATCGGTCGTAGCGGTTTTGACGAATGGATCGGCATCCCGCTCCGGCAGGGTCAGCATTGTAATAGGAATAGCGACTTCGCACTCCTAAGTTCGTGGACACGGCGTAGGTTTTTTTATTCTGCCCCGCACCCACATCATACCGCTACGACACCCATGTTCACGATTGAAACCACGAACGACATCGCAGAACTCCTATCGAATGCAGATGCATGGAACCGGCTTTCACGTGGCGTACCATTTCGCGAAACTTCGTGGCTGGGCGCGTGGTGGGAAGCCATGAACGGCGGCCGCCAAGCCTATGTTTTGATCGCACGTGATTCGGGCGGAAACATGCGAGGCCTGTTGCCGCTTTACCAATACGGATCGGGCGTCCTTGCCATGATCGGTGACGGCGAAGCTTGCACGGATCACGTTTCGATTTTGGCGGGCGAAGCCGATGCAGCCGAGATCGGCTACGCGATGGGCCAGCATCTCGCCAAAACGGCTTCGGACCCGAAATGGGGCTGGGAAGTGATCGACATCGACGGCGTCGTCGAGGGCGACGAGCCAATGACGGCGCTAGCGTCCGGACTGAAAGAGGGCGGTGCGACCTTGCATGCTCAAAGCCGAATGAGCGTTTGGTACCGAGCTGCCGACTCGTGCTGGGACGAACATTTGAAACGTCACGGCAAGACTCAGCGACGACAAATGCGACGTTGGGCCGACCAACTTAAGTCAATGGAAAAAGTCGTTGCAACTACCGACGCAGAAGTCGACGAACTACTGGGTTTCGTGATCGAGATGCATCAGCGCCGATGGGTCGCCGCCGGCGAAGCGGGCAGTTTCGCAAACGAATCGTTCCGCAGCTTCATGATTGACACGGCGAAACAGTTTCTTAGCCGCGATCAGCTTTACCTGGCGGTCCTGAAACACGAAGGCACCCCGATCGCTGGCGAGTTGAAGTTCATCGGCGGAAACAAAGTTCTGTACAGCTACAGCGCCGGTTACGACATCGACTTTGCCGAACTGGAACCCGGCCGATTGATGTGCGTCGATGGTTTGCTTGAGATGTACGAACGAGGCTTTGTGGGGCTCGATTTCATGCGCGGCGACGAAACCTACAAGTCTCGTTACTCGACCGAATCACATCGCCTGTTTCGCATGCGAGCGATCGCACCGACGCTGATGCCACGCCTCCGTCACGCGGCCTGGTGTACCGGTTTCGAGCTAAAACAATGGGTTCGGCGCCAGAGCGGTCGCCCTGTGATTGTGGTCCAAGACCCCACGTCGCTGGCCGCGATCAACATGCCCATCGTGCCAAACGCCTAACCCGAAGGGGCGAAATCGAGCCGCCCACGGCGGGTTTGGCGGCGTTTTCACGAGCCCCCGCGTTTTTGGCAATTCGCCCCGTGACAATTTGGCCAGAACGGCTTTAGGATACGGGTTCATTTGAGTCGTCAGTGAACGACTTCGAACCTTTGTCCTTTCGGCAACCCCCGGACCGTCGTCGATGAGCCTTGCATCGCCCTCTCGTGCCAAATCTGTTGTTCACCTCGGCGACGCCGACCCGGCAAGCCTGCTTGATTTTGCTGACGGATTCATCCGTCGACATATCGGGCCGTCGGACGACGAAGTTTCGCAGATGCTTGCCAGCCTAGGCTTCAGCGAGCTGGACGAAATGTCCGCGGCAACGGTCCCGCCCGAAATTCGGTTAGATCAAGAACTTGACATCCCTGCGCCGCGCGGCGAAGCGGAATTCTTGTCGGCGTTAAAAACGATCGCGGGCAAAAACAAGGTTTACCGAAGCTGTATCGGCATGGGTTACACCGGCGCGGTAACGCCGCCGGTGATCCTGCGGAACGTGCTTGAAAACCCAGGCTGGTACACGCAGTACACGCCCTACCAGGCCGAGATCGCGCAAGGCCGGCTGGAAGCGTTACTGAACTTTCAAACCATGATCGCCGATCTGACCGGCCTGCCGCTTGCCGGTGCCAGCTTGTTGGATGAAGCCACCGCCGCCGCTGAAGCGATGGGCATGTGCGCGGCGATCCACAACCACAAGAAGACCGTTTTTTTTGCCAGCGACGAATGTCACCCACAAACGTTGGCACTGTTGGAAACTCGTGCTCGTGGGTTGGGCATCGACCTGATCGTCGGACCGATCGCGGAAATCAACTTTGACCATGGCGACGGTGGACTGTGCGGACTGTTGGTCCAGTACCCAACGACCGACGGCCGTGTGCAAGACTATCGCGAATTGGCGGCCAGCGCGGCGGCGAAGAACTGTTTGGTCGTCGCAGCAGCCGATCTGCTGAGTCTGGCAATCTTAGAAGCCCCCGGACACTGGGGTGCCGACATCTGCGTTGGCAGTGCCCAGCGGTTTGGTGTTCCGATGGGTTTGGGCGGACCACATGCCGCCTTCATTTCAACGCACGACAAGTACGCGCGTAAGTTGCCAGGCCGGTTGATTGGTGTTTCCAAAGACTCGCACGGCAACCGCGCCTTGCGGATGGCGATTCAGACTCGCGAGCAACACATACGGCGTGACAAGGCGACCAGCAATATCTGCACCGCGCAAGCGTTGCTGGCGATCATCAGTTCCTTCTATGGCGTTTACCATGGTCCGGATGGTTTACGACAAATCGCTCGCCGCACGCAGGCTTACACCTGTGCGTTGGCCAGGGGGCTCAGCCGACTGGGGCATACCATCGTCAATGATGGGCCGATCTTCGATACCATTCGCATCAGTCTTGGCAAAGGCCGTATCCACGCCGCCCGTCAAGTCAGTGACGCGGCTCGCGAACGTCAAATCAACCTGCGTGAATACGACGACGGTACGCTTGGCGTGACATTGGACGAAACTGCGGACCGAGCTTTAGTGGCTGACCTGTTGGCGGCATTCAACTTTGGCCACTACACGGGCTTCGACGTCGACACGTTGGTCAGTGAGGCGGCCAGTGAGGGCATGATGAGTTTTGGATCACTCGCCCGAACGACGGACTTCATGACTCACGAAGTCTTCCATAGCCACCGCAGCGAAACTCAGATGCTGCGTTACATTTTCAAATTGATGGGGCGAGATCTTTCTCTGGCCCATTCGATGATCGCACTGGGTTCATGCACAATGAAACTCAATGCGACCAGCGAAATGATCCCCGTCACTTGGCCCGAGTTCGCCAACATTCATCCCTTCGCACCCGACACGCAGTGGCGTGGTTACACGCAAATGTTCCGCGAACTGGAACGATGGTTATGCGAGATCACCGGTTTCGCTGCGGTTAGCTTGCAACCCAACGCCGGCGCGCAAGGCGAATACGCAGGGCTGCTGGTCATCCGCGCCTACCACGAACATGCCGCCGAACTCGAAGGTCGCGAAAACGTTCGCGACGTTTGCCTGATTCCGACTTCGGCGCACGGAACCAACCCAGCATCGGCCGTGATGGCGGGTATGAAAGTGGTGCCGATCAAGTGCGACGACGATGGCAACATCGACATGGTGGATCTACAAGCAAAAATAGAAAAACATGGCGAGCAATTGTCGGCGTTGATGGTGACGTACCCGTCAACGCACGGCGTGTTCGAAGCCACGATTCGCGAAGTCTGCGACCTCGTCCATCACAGTGGCGGGCAAGTGTACATGGACGGCGCTAACATGAACGCACAAGTTGGTTTGACCAGCCCCGGCAAATGTGGCGCGGATGTTTGCCACTTGAACTTGCACAAAACATTCTGCATTCCGCATGGCGGCGGTGGTCCCGGCATGGGCCCCATCGGCGTTGCCGAACAGTTGCTGCCGTTCCTGCCAGGACACCCCGTCCAGCGTCCTGACACGGCTGGCGAGTTCGCGATTGGCCCCGTCGCAGCGGCTCCCTACGGCAGCCCTAGCATCCTGACGATCAGCTATGTCTACATCGCGATGATGGGTGGCGCGGGTTTGAGGAAGGCGACACAAATGGCGATCCTGAACGCCAACTACATGGCAAGTCGACTGGCCGATCACTACGACGTGCTGTACACCGATGCAGGCGGCCGAGTCGCGCACGAGTTCATCATCGATTGCCGTGATTTTGAAAAGACCGCAGGAATCAAAATTGACGACATTGCCAAGCGATTGATGGACTATGGTTTCCACAGCCCGACGATGTCGTTTCCGGTGCCAGGCACGCTGATGATCGAGCCAACCGAGAGCGAATCGAAAGCTGAACTCGATCGATTCTGTGACGCAATGATTTCGATCCGCGCCGAAATCGAAGCCGTCGAAAAAGGCGAACTCGATCGCGAAGACAACCCGCTGAAACACGCCCCGCACACGATGGGCGCGGTCACCGCCGACCAGTGGCCACACGGCTATTCGCGTAGACAGGCCGCCTGGCCAATGGATTGGCTGCGTGACGCAAAGTTCTGGCCAGCGGTCGGACGAATCGACAACGCCTATGGCGATCGCAACCTGATTTGCTCGTGCCCACCGATGGAAGAATATAGCTGACGAAGACCTGAACGATCGGCGTAGTGCATGCTGCTAGGCGTGCGTCAAACCGGCTGGCAGCCGGTGCAACGATTTGCGCGCGGTGCTAAGGGGTCACGGTGGTCGTTTCAGTTGTGACGAAACCATTGGGCGTATTGAGGCTTCGCACCGCAACGTTCAGATCGAAAGTTTGCGGCTGATTGCTGCTAAGCACCAATTCAAAGTCTTCGCTTTGCCCCGGTTCCAGATTCGGAATGTAGGGCAACGAAACGACTCCGGAATCGAACCGATAGTCACTTAGTTCGGGACTCGTTTGCGGAACCAATCGCTCCATTCGCACGCCGTTTGGTAATGCGAACTGAATCCCAACTTGCCCATCGCGTTGATTCGAATCGTTCGTGACGCGAATCGAGTAACGAATCGGCGCGTTCACTCGCACTGGGTTGTCGCGACCGAACACCGAAGTCACCAACCGGCCCGTTCGGACCGTTTCTGGTGAAGGCCCAGGCTGCGACGGTAATGGATCGGTTCGACCAAGGTCAGGGTTACCACGAAGTGGCTCAGGAGCCGCTCCGCCCGGGATTTCAGGCGACACACCGGCCGGTGGCAGGTTTGGACCGCGCGGCGGCTGAACCGTTTGTCCAGGGCCGATGATTTCGAAGACAAACTCATCATTCGCACGAGACCCTTCGGCACTCTCGGCAGTGATGGAAACTCGCGATCGTGGGCTTGGCGAAATCGTGGTGAATTGACCTTCTAGCAAAACAGATTGGCCTGACGCGATCGATGGTACGTTCCAAGTGATGATGCGTTGACCGATGGCTCGTTCGTTCGCTCCCTCGGTTGCGGCGATCAACTGCAACTGCGGATCGAACACCATGTTGAAGGTGACATTGCGAGCTTCGCCACGACCTTCGTTAACGATTTGAGCACGGATCAGAGTCGGGTCACCAGTGGCGACCTGCGACTTACCGTCAATCGTTGCAGTCAAACGGGGTGTCAACGGGATGGGGTTGATGACAAGTGCACAGGCTTCTTGTGAAGCTCGCTGGCCACCGTCGGCAAAGGCTTCGACTTTGACGCAGCGACGACCCGACTGAGTCGGCGTAAAGACAATCTTCTTACGCCAAGTTTCGCCAGGTTGCAGCGGACCATCTTTGTTATCGCGAACCATCACACCACCGCTTTCGTGGATGATAGACGAATCGCCAGTTGCCGTCACATATGCGTTAGTCATCGGACGCTCGCCATTATTGGTAACGTCGATATTGAACGTCACCGCTTGACCGGCTTCGACGCGATCGTCAACCGCCGCAACCGCCAAACCCAATGATGGTCGGAAAACGTCTACACGCACCGAGTCTTCGCTGGCAAGTCCATCACCGCGAGCTTGAAAGCTAAGTTCCACAGGTGACTGCGAAGCCAATTCGACGAACAGGTCCAATTGAGTCTGCGGCGGCAGGGTGCCAAGATCCCAAGTCACGCCGTTGGGGACGACGCGAGCGAACGAGTCGGCGCGAATGATCTTGGTGCCTGGCGGAGTTTGCAAATCGACGCGAACGTTCGTGGCAGGCTGATTGCCAGGATTTCGCACGTTGGCGACGACTTGATAGGGAACGTCAAACGACGCGACCGCTGGCGCACCGGCGCGAAGCTCAAGCTTCGGCGAGCTCCAGGTCACAAAGGTCTGGCCATTTCCCAGCGGCAACGTTGGCATGTTGTCCGTCTTGCCGCCCGGCCGAATCACTTGCATGTTCACAGCCGTCGTGCCGCTGGTGCCTGGCACAGGAACCAGTTGAGCAGTGGCGTTGCCGGAATCGTCAACGATGACTTCAGTAACGGCCGATCCACCCGTTCCGGCAAACGTTGCCAATTCCGGTTGCAGTATTTCGTAGCGAACTTTCCATCCACTTGCTGGCAATGTCTTTTCCGATCGTGTGACACGAGTTGTCAGGTCGACCGTCGTTCCGGCGGGCACGATTTGCGCGCCAGGAAATTGTGCGGTAGCGTCGACCCAGTAGATCGTTGCTGTCGATTTACGTTGGTCCCAACATTCGCTCTCGGGCGCCAGCACCGTGACATGGCTGACGCCTTCACTAGGACTCGAAAGCGTGATCCAGGTCTGACCTTTTTCTAACCGAACATCGTCGTTGGGGTTCGTGTTGCCGCGTGTGATCAGTGTCTTTTTCGTGCTGGTGATGCCAATCGCATACGACGGGTCTTTTTTCTCGGGACGCACGCTTGAGCCAGCCAATCGGCCAATCACACCCGGATCATCGTCGCCAACTTGGATGAAAGTTCCGACGCTATCTGGCGTCAACATCCATTCCAGTTTCTCGTTCATTTGCAAGTAACCATCGTTACCGCAAACACCCGACAGCAAGACAACTTCACCGCCGACCGGGGCAACGATTTTCATGGGCGACAACAAAATGCAGCCGCGTTTTCCTCGATCAGGCAGCGAGCATCGGCAATTTGGATCCGTTTCCGCCCCCAATAGAACAGCGCGGGGACCAGTTGCACACGAACCACTGCACGGAGCACTCGGAACGCAAGGTTCGTTGCTTTGGCCGGCCGCAGTGGACTGTGCCCCAGGCGTTGGACAGGCCGGCGGATCAACGGGATCGACGAACGCAGGTGTCGGAAATCCGATCCCAGGCTTACTTCGCAGATGATTCGTAACGCACGACTTAAGCCCAGCGAGGCAACTAAAGCAACCACAGCCTTCGCCGCCCGAACCGGGCAAAGCAATCGAGGTGGTCGTCGGAAGCGGCGAGAACAGGCACGCCCCGGATGGGTCAATTGCCGGTAAACGTAATTGAGCGCAGCCGCTGCTTAGGGCAACCAACAATGCGATCGCAATCAAGAACAACCGGTATGCGGGCAGTCTTGGCGAGGCGAGCGAATCGGTCGTCCGTGCAGAGTGATTCATCGGCGTGCTATGGATACCGTCACGTCCAAACAAAGTCAGACGAACGGATTGGTAAAGGGAAACGAAGCGGGCAGAGTTTGCCCGCAGAACCCTAGCACGCGTTTTTGCCCAATGAGGCATAAAGACAACGCCAATTGATGCCGTAATGCATCAAAATCCGATCAGCGGTACCGGTCGTAGCGACTACAACGCCACCTGTTTTTTTGTTGCAGCGTTTTTCACGGGGAAGCCCTTGTCGCCCGCAGCGACTTCTGCTTTTCCCACCACGCCAGTGCAGTCGTTGACTGCGTCGACTAGCTAACCGAACGTTGCAGCGTGAAATGGGTGATTTCGGGCCGGCAATTGAATCGTGCTTTGAACCCGTAACCGACACCGCGATTGACAAACAAGGTCCGATCGTCACCCACGTCATAGAAACCGCTGACATACCGACGGTTCCTGATTGGCAGTCGCGGCGGCGCCATAAACGGAGGTTTGCATTGCCCGCCGTGCGTGTGCCCAGCCAAAATCACACCACGAAAACCGTTCCAAACAGGTTCGTCGCAGACGTCTGGATTGTGGCACAGGCAAAGTCCGCCGCGCCCGTGGTCGACGGCGCGCAGCACCTGGTTTGCATTGAAATGAGGCGTCCAATAATCATTAAGCCCAAAGACACTTAAACCTTCGACTGTGACGTGCTCGTCACGAAGCATCTGCATGCCAACTTCACCTAGCGCTCCGGTAACACGGTCAGCAACGTCCGGCTCTGCCCAGCGTTTTCCGTAGTCGTGATTACCCAGACAACCGAGCGTTGCCAGCGATCCACCTTCGAGTCTTGAAAAGACTCGTTGGACGGCATCCGCTGAACCTTGAAAGCCGTGATCGATGACATCACCGGTCATCGCAACAATATCGGGGCTCAGTTCGTTGACCTGTTCCACCGCCCAACTCAGATAGCTTTCGTCCGCCACACCGATGTGGAAATCCGAAATCTGAACCAGCGATTTCCCTTGCAAGCTGTCTGGAAGGTCACCAATCGCAAGCGTGTGATGCGTGATCTGCAACCAGTGCGGTTCAACACGCGTTGCCCATCCATACATCCCGCCAGCAAGTGACACACCGCCAACGACGCCGCCAAAAAAATGGCGGCGAGTGAGAACAGGGCGCCGAATGAACGAGGTCTGTGCTTTCATGCCAATCAGTTTACGGGCATCGCTTCGCGTTTCCAAACTGGGCGAGCTGACGCGGTGATTTCGTCATCCGCAGCCTTCATTCGCGCGTCCAGCTTCGCAGCAATCTCTGATTCAGCTTCGATCAAGTTCTCTTGCTCGCCAATGTCTTTGGCCAAATTGAACAAGAATTTTTCGCGGCTAGCCGGCTTGTTCTTGCCCTTCGATTTGACTTTGGAAAGATACTTCCAGTCGCCCATCCGGATCCCTTCCAAGATTCCTTGTGACGAATAGAAAATCAATTCGTCGCGTGGTGACTGATCCGTTTCAAAGGTCGACGTAATATCGACGCCATCGATTTTCTGTTCGGATGGCAAATCCGATCCTGCGATCGACGCGATCGTTGGCAACAGATCCATCGTGGTCACAAAAGCATCGGTCGAAGTGCCCGCCGGAATACGTCCTGGCGCCCACATCACACAGGGCACGCGCTGGCCGCCCTCGAACGTGGTGCCTTTCCCGGCCCGCAGCGGATCCGCACTGCCACCGTGGTTTTTAAACTGCAACCACGGACCATTGTCGGTCGTGTAGATGATGTACGTCTTTTCGGATAACCCAAGATCGCGAACGGTATCGGCCAAGCGGCCAACTTCCGCATCAATGTGCTCGATCACACACGTGTACGCATTCGCTGGATCGGGATCGTACGCATCATCAGGAACGTACAGCGGAATGTGTGGCATCGAATGCGGAAGGTACAAAAAGAACGGCTTGTCCTGATTCGACTTCACAAAATCGATGGCCCGGTCGGTGTAACGACGAGTGATGGTGCGCTGGTCCACCGGCAGTTCGATGATCTCTTCGTTTTCGAACAGCGGCGTGTTCCAGATCTCGATTGCCGTCGCTTGATCGGCCCACAATTCATCCGATGGCAAACGCGGCTTGCCCTTGTTGTCGGGATGGTTCATGTCATTGGAGTACGGAATTCCATAATACGAATCGAAACCGTTGGCACGCGGCAACGTTTCAGGATGATGCCCGAGGTGCCACTTTCCAACACAAGCGGTCGCATAACCTTGGGACTTTAGGTGGTCAGCGATCGTGTACTCGGCCGGATTCAATCCGTAATCGCTCTGCGGGAACAGCACATGCTTGTGCATGCCAACACGTTTGGGATAGCTGCCCGTCAACAGCGCCGCGCGAGACGGCGAACACACCGAACAGGCCGTGTAGAAGCTGGTGTACTTGCGTCCTTCGGCAGCCAGCCGGTCGATATTGGGCGTCTGGATCTTCTTGGACCCGAAACAACCCAAATCGTTGTAACCTTGGTCATCGGTGAAGATGATGATGAAGTTAGGTTGCTCCGCCGCCACACAAGACACCAGCGAACTAAGAGCCCAACAGACAGCCGCCAAGAATGCACTCGACTTCATAACACAGCACCACTTTGAAGATGAATAACGGGGGAACGCGATGCCCCAACACTGGTTCATCGCGACGGTCTATCCTACACAACGACCTATCGCGAGAGTACCAATATCGCAGTCTCGGCATTCAAATTCGGGTCATCATCAGGCCAAACTTGCGTCTGGGTTGCCGAATCAAAGTAGATTTCCTGCTCGACTGTCACGTTTTTCTCACGGCACAAATCCATCACATCGGCGATGCTTGGGAACCGGCGGTTGGGCGTGTCGTACCAACAGTAATTGAATTCGCCCGGTGCCCGTGGCGAACGACCTCGCACGACATAGTCCTCGCGAAGCGTTCGGTACGCAAAGTTTGGAAAGCTGACGACGACGCGTTTGCCCACTCGCAACATCTCGTCAAACAGTTCGGCCACGTTGGCGACCGCCTGCAACGTCGAGCTTAGCACGATGAAGTCGAACTGGTTGTCAATGAATGCGGGCAGCCCGGTGTTGAGGTCATAGTCGATCACGTTGAGGCCGCGCGATGCTGCTTTCAAAATGTTGTCCTGAGCAACCTCGACACCGACCAATTTCTCATGCCCCCGCTCTCGCAGCGCCGCCATCAGATTGCCGTCGCCGCAGCCAAGGTCCAGCACCGAAACACCACTCGGAATGCACGACAGAATGAACTCTTCCAATCGCGTCAGCGTCAGCGGCGATTGATTCACCTTGCCCAAACGTGCCTCGATGATCGGCGCGTACTGGCTAATTTCGCGATCCAACAAAAAGGAATCGTGACCCGCAGCGGAAGTGACTTCGGTATACGTGACTTGTTTGTCCAGTGCCGCAAGCGCCGCGACGATGTCACGAGACTGGCTCGGCGGAAACAACCAGTCGCTACTGAAACTGATCACTAAAAAACGACTGTCCGCTTCGTCAAAGACTTCCATCAACTGCAGTCGCGTCGACCCAAGATCAAACAAGTCGAGCGCCATCGATAGCGTTACATAACTATTCGCATCAAAGCGGGTCGTGAACTTTTCGCCCTGGTGTGCCAGATACGAACCGACGCTGAACTGTTGTTCGAAACCGGATGCGATCTGCCGCGGATCATGACGATCTGGATCGAACTTGTCGGCCATCGCTTCGCTGGAAAGATAGGTGATGTGACCGAGCATTCTGGCGATCGCCAACCCCGTATCGGGTCGTTGCGTCTTGTCGTAATACTGCCCGCCGGCAAAGTTAGGATCCGATTGAATCGCGTTACGCGCGATGATGTCAAAGCCAAGCGATTGGCTACTCAATCGTGGCGAAGACGCAATGACCACGCAGGAATCCGCAGATCCCGGATACTTCGTCACCCAGGTCATCGCTTGATGCCCGCCCAGCGAACCGCCGACGATCGACCGCCAACGCTTAACGCCCAAATGATCCGCCAAACGTTTTTGGACGCCCACCATGTCGGCGATCGTGATCCGGGGAAAGCTAGCCCCGTAGGGTTGGGGTGGATCCGAAAGCGGGTCGATATCCGATGGCCCCGTTGTTCCCCGGCAACCACCGAGAACGTTTGGGCACACGACAAAGAAACGATCCGTATCGATCGCCTTCCCGGGCCCGATCAGTTGCTCCCACCAACCTGCGTCATCGTCAGCATCGTGCCGCGCCGCATGCGAGTCACCCGTGATTGCATGACAAACCAGTACAGCATTCGAAGCATCGCTATTGAGTTTGCCCCATGTTTCGTACGCGCACGTCACACGAGGAAGCGATGCCCCAAGTTCAAGCACGACCGGACCTTCAAAGTCGATCGTTTGAACGTGCTTTAGGGGCGCAGCCGAACGGACATCGTCACTGCTCTCGGCACCTCGCAAATTGGCCGAGTTCTCGGTCATACGGTCGCGACGGCCAAAGCTTGGCTTAGATCGTCGATGATGTCTTGAACATCTTCGATCCCGACCGAAACGCGAATGTACTCGGGACGCACACCGGCTTTGGTTTGCTCCTCGGCGCTCAATTGCTGGTGCGTTGTGCTGGCCGGATGGATCACCAACGTCTTCGCGTCACCAATGTTCGCCAAGTGCGAACACAGCTTGCAAGCGTTGATGAACTTCTTGCCCGCGTCCATTCCGCCCTTGATTCCAAAACCCATGATCGCGCCTTGTCCGTTGGGCAAGTACTTTTGACCGCGAGCGTAATCCTTATGCGACTTTAGCCCAGGAAAGTTCACCCATTCGACGGCATCGTGTTTCTCTAAGAACGTCGCCACGGCCATCGCATTTTCACAGTGGCGTGGCATGCGTAAATGCAGAGTCTCGATGCCCATCAGGAACAAGAAAGCAGCAAACGGGCTCATCGCTGCACCAGTGTCACGCAGCCAGTGCGTTCGGATGTGCAGCAAGTAGGCGATGTTGCCCATCGGGCGAAGGTGTTCTTCAAAGATCGCGCCATGATAGGACGGCGAAGGAGCACAGAACTCAGGCCACTTCTCTGGCTGATCTGCCCACTTGAAGTTACCACTGTCGACGATCGCACCGCCGATATGAACGCCGTGACCACCCAAGAACTTCGTCGTGCTGTAGATGACGATGTCGATGCCATGCTCGATCGGCTTCAGCAACATCGGCGTCATCGTCGTGTTGTCGCAAAGCACAGGCAATGCACCGTGCGGCGCCGTGTGTGCGGCATCGGCGATCGCTTTGAAGTCCGGCACATCGTTTTTGGGATTGCCGATGCTTTCCATGTAAACGAGCCGAGTGTTCTCGTCGACCAACTTGTGAATTTCTTCGGGATGATCCGGGTCGAAGAACCGAACCTCGATCCCCATCTGTTTCATCGTTTGCGTGAACAGCGTCCACGTGCCACCGTACAGCGACGTGCTGCTGATGATGTTTTGCCCGCTGTGAGCCAGGGTCAGCACCGCCGCCGAGATCGCGGCTTGACCGGACGCAAAGCAGAGTCCTGTGACGCCGCCTTCCATTGCCGCCAAGCGTTTTTCCAGGACATCGACCGTCGGGTTCATCAGCCGGCTATAGATATTGCCAAACTCAGTCAGCCCAAACAGAGCCGCCGCATGATCGGTGTCATTGAACGTGAAGCTGGTCGTCGCGTAAATCGGAACTGCACGACTGTTGGTGGTCGGGTCAGCGACTTGCCCGGCGTGCAGGGCCATGGTGGCCATTCTCTGTAGCGATGCTTGCTTCGAATCAGTCATTCAATCGTTTCCTAGAAAACGTATTTGGTGAGGGACATTTTGGGTGCAGGTTTTGCGGTTCGCGATCATAAAGCAAAATCAAAGCACGGGCGAGCAGTCCTCTGCGGTGACCAGCTTCGGTGCCCAGCGCAGCACGCTTTCGAGATTTGAAATACAAGCCCGCGCTAACGGGTGAACGCGCTAGCGCGGCGGGCTTGCAGTTGCCTAAGCTCATAAAAGTGAGTTGCCCCTCGCAACAGCGGCAGACTGCATTCAACCGATTCCGCCCTTTGCCGTCGTTGATCACGTCTCAGTACGAATTACTGGCGTCATCTCTAGTCCCGGCAAAGGCGAAACAACAGCAAGCTGACAAAACTGACGATCAATCGGGACCATCCGGTTGGGCGAATTGGCGAGGATTTAGGCATCGAAACGAGCGTGTACGTTGAAAGATGGCAAAAAATGTGCCAAATCTTAAGAAACACTGCGACAACGCATTGACGACAAACGATCTACGGGTAATGATTCGCCCTCGCGTTTGGCACACAACTTTTTGTCTTAGCGACCTCCGGGTCACTGCCGACAACGAGGGCGACCAAGCACATTGATCTTTGACAATTTGGTGATGAAACTTCTGTTGAGTTTAGATTTGCGAGGTCATTTCTCGTGATTCTGGATCGGCTTGCTCTTCGGAGTGGTTCGGTTCAGTTGAAGCGAAAAAATGGCGAATCGCTGGAGTCTTTACCGAGGCTCCAGACCAGATCAACTATCGGTTTTAACTTTGCTTTCTCCCGGTGATCTTCGGATCACTGGTGAATCAATACAAAATTGAAGGGTTTGATCCTGGCTCAGAATGAACGTTGGCGGCATGGATTAGGCATGCAAGTCGCACGAGAA
>JBAUHR010000121.1:0-6969 GCA_049680385.1 Rubripirellula sp.
ATTCGCCTGGCTGTCAAGCAAGATGAAACGATTGTCCGGTGCAAAACGAATAAAGAGTTTCGCGCGGCGTGTGACTATGACGAATGCAGTGTCGTAAGCGCTACAGCTATGCCGGACACAGAACGGAGTTTGCGGCCGGAGAAGTCTTGGGCGTTGGTTGGTCGGTGCCTTGAGAGTGTCTGCAGGCGGCGTGTTGGCTGGCCGGATTCCTTTCGGAGCTTCGGGGCGTATCACACCGGACGGACTACACGAACCGGCGCTGACGCTTGGTGCTCCGCCGCCGACCAGCGACCAGGGCCGCGCCGCTGCGCGCCCACCTTTAAGAGGAATGAATCATCCAAGATTCATCTGTTTTTATCGCGCTCAGCGCTCGGCAGCGGCGGCATTCGCATCGGGGCTAGGTCGATGGCTTCGATGATTGGCGTTTCGGTGCATCCATCGTTTGATTCAATTGGAACGGGGCAACGTTCCTCGCCCACTCGCTCAGCGCTTTGGCGAATCCTTCGCGTCGCTGGTGCCGCCGCCTGCACCGTCGGCTCCGCTCGCAAGCTCGCTTCGGTCGATCGCAAATGGCCCGCTCGGTTTCACGACGGGAAGACCTTTCGATCGTGTTCAATTCATCCTTCCTCCCTCAGCCTACCTCCTTGCACCCCCGCTTCCCTGCCATTTGAGATCGACTGGCATCGTGCCACCGACGGGAAACAATCGGCGGCGTCCATGACCGCCGTGCGCTATCGCTCATTTGGATTGCTCGGTCGGTGCGCGGCCAGCGCCTCGTGAAGATTGGAAAGTCCAATCAGTTCCGACAGGGCGTGGAAAGCGTATCACTTCGACAGACCACATCCGCCCGTCGGTTTATCGGCAGAGCGCCGATGATGTTTCGCGGGCAGCAACGACCGGTGTGATGGTCAGTCAACTCGCCCGCGTTTTAGAATTCGGTTGAAACCCGAAACCCGGCCCTGACCCTACGCGAAGCGTTTCCCAAAATCAATGCTAGAGCTTTGGATAAATTCACAGCCTAGAAGCGTTCTCTCCTGGGCGTGGAGAGCGTATCACTTCGGCAGTCTCGATTCGCCCGTCGGTTTATCGGCAAAGCGCCGACGCTGTTTCGCTGGCAGCAACGACCGGCGTGATGGTCAGTCAACTCGCCCGCGTTTCTGAATTCGGTTGAATCCCGAATCCCGCGTCTGAAGCCAGCGAAGCCTTTCCTCTCCAGGCATGAGCCAAGCTAAGCCATTCGATCGGCGTGTGGCCTTACACGTCCGCACTCGTTAGCAGCTCGATCAACCGAGTATCCCCAAGCTTTGTTGCTAGATCGGATGGTGACCGTCCAGCACGGTTAGTTGTTTTCGCAGACGCCTCATTTTTCAAAAGCAACTCAACAAATTTCACGCTAGAACCAGCATTAAAGACCGCCGCCCATAATGGGGTGTTACCATCATTATCTGGCACATGAACGACTTTTGCGTCGGCCGAAATGATTTTCTCGGCAAGCTCGTATTGTTCGTACTCGATCGCGTAGTGAAGCGGAGTCTTTCCGTCACCGTCAGTACATGAAACGTCAGCACCATGTTCGATTAGAATCACGGCTATTTCGCAGTTTGACTCTGAAAGTGCGTAATGTAACGGCGCGGCTCCAAATTTATCACGCTCATTCACATTGACTCCGGATTTCAAATCTTTTTTCAAAGCACTTTCATCGTTCATTCGTGCGTGTTTATGCAGGCTCATGTCTGATCTCCGAAAAAAACTATCTCATTACTTGGTTGTCAGCGCGATTGCCCGACATTGATTCAGGACGATAGTTGCGTGGATTGTTGTACTCGTCAAGAAAATTCGAGTATGAAATCTCTCCATCAATGTACCGTTGCCGCAATTGTTTGTAACTCTTGTTTGGCAAATGCCCCATGTCCCATTGACCTTGCCGATTTTTGGTCGCATCCCAAAACAATTCGTCACCAGTTTTTGGGCAGAGTACACGACCGTCTGCCCGCTTACTCGCCGCCGCTTTCCACACATCGTCTACAACATTTACCCGATATCGAGCTGGACGCTTCGCGACTTTAGCGATCCGCGCCGCTTTGCCAAAGACATCGTCAAAACCTCGGGCGTATTTTTCTGTGTAACCAACCTGTGAACTTCCTCTGCCAGCACCACGTATGGCACCTCCGACAGGACCAACCGTAGCCATTCCGGTTGCTGCTTCCATTGTGTAAATCGGTGTCTTCGCAAGTGTTTCGATAACGACAACATCGCCCGGAGAAACGGGAGTACCAGGGCAGTGACGAGAATTGAAGTTGGCGCCTTGAAGGACTTGCTCCTGGAACGTCGATCTACGGGTTTGGCCCTCGTCAAAGTACGTTTGAACAGGTGGTGCGTTGTAGCGTGGTCCTCCTCCTGCCCAGGACCAAACAAATGTCGCCCCAAACCAACCTACGGAGCGATGAAACACATTGTTTCCTACAACGTACTCTTGCCCAGTTCCAATACCGTCTACCGTCGTTAGATCGCCATTTTCAATTCGTTCCGCTGTTGTCTCCAGCCCACTTGGATCAGTCGCATTGGTCGGCCCGTTCCCCACATACCGATAAAGATTCGCATCACCTGCAGCGAAGCCGATGGGGTCTTTGCTGAGCCATTTTCCGTCTTGCAGGTATCTAGCTCGATTGTACTGGAGTCCTGAATGGTCGTCGAATTCTCGGCCGGTGTAGCGGAATCTTGGCGTGAAGTCTTCGTTGGTTTCGCTGACTAATTCGCCGTAAGCCGTGTAGGTGAGATGGTTGCTGCCGATGATACCATCGACATTGTCGCCCCACTGTATTACGTCGCGAATCGTACCCAAATGATCGGCGAACGTAATGCTAACGTTCTGGCGAGCCCCGCCTTGGTCACCAAAGTGCTCTTCCGCTAACACTTGATCAACCAACGGTCCATGTAAAATTTGCTCGGTAATCTCGCCGCTGCGATTAACGACCGCCAGCATGTGGTCACAGTCCAATACATAACGCTCGGCAAGTATCTCCACAAATCCATCCTCATCAGGCAGCCCCGTTGATCCGCCAGCTCCTCCCCCACTGCTGCCTGAGCCACCGCCTCCATTGCTCCCGCTTCCACCGCTTCCGTATCCGCCGCCTGTTCCACTACCGCTACCCTCGTCGTTCCAGCCAGGCAATTCCGTCACGACTTGAGCCACCCGGCGATCCAATGGATCGTAAGTGTATTGGACGCGTTTGACTTCCGTTGCTGGAGTTTCCGTGATCGGCGTGGTGGAGGTAGTCGATTCGTATTTGAAAGTGATCACATCGGTCAACCGTCCACGATGATCCCACGAATATGTCTCGTAGGTGCCATCGGCGCCAGCGTAAGTGGGTGAAGAACCTCCCGATGATGAGCTGGAGGACGAGCCACCAGACGATGAGGGGCCACCCGATGACGACGGACCACCGGACGATGAAGAGCCACCAGAGGAACCATTTGAGGTGGAACCTCCTCCGGAGCTACCTGAGCCATCATTTCCATCACCACCGTTTCCATCATCCGTCGATGCACCGAATGTTGCCCCCGTGCCGCTTGCTCCCGTATTACTTGCATCGTCTGCAGGAGTGTTGCTAAGCGGCTCACGCCGGATGCGGTGACCTTCCAGGTCATATTGATAGCTGTAGTCCATGTCTTGGAGCAGCTGATTGTCTAGCCCCGTTGCGATGTCCTGCCCATCATCGACCGTCCGGTTTCCGTTGTCGTCGAATTGGTACGCCAACGCCAACTTTGGATTGTTGGACGCGACCGTGGTCAGTTGCCCGGAATCGTCGTATGTGAATCCTTGGGAAGCATCGATACTGGAGAGCAAGTTGGCCAGTTGACGAGTGCCACTGACGTAGTTGAAATTTAGATTATGAGCGAAGCCGTTGGTTGCTGAATGAGAAATCTGATGCATCCGTCCGACCGAATCATAGGTCAAGTCTGATTCGCCGATCGAGTGAGAGCCGCCGCCATTGGCAATGACAGTGCGATCGATGTTAGTCATCCGTCCCACGTCGTCATAGTCAAAACTGAAATTCAATCCCGCTTGGTCGGTCGCGTGCGTCCGAGTGATCGAAGCGAGTTGTGACCACCCGTCGTATCCAAAAACATCATCCGTTTCAAAGGAGGTCGTGGCAGTGGTGCCCATACCCAGTTGCCGCGTGGTTCTAAGATTCCGATTGTCAAACGTGTTTTTCACGTGTGACACTTCAGCAAAATCATCCAATGTACTGCGTTCGTTCGTCAGGCTCCCAAAACCATCGTACTGCCGCTGGACGGATGTCAAATTATCCGTCGCGCTGATTAGGTTTCCACCGGCGTCGTAACTGAAGGAAAGGATGTTTTCGACCGAACCACCCTCACGCCAAATTTCACTTGTTACCAATCCAAGGGCGTCGTACTGGTAGTTAATCACGTTTTGATCACGGTCCCGGTAGTAGGTCAGGTCACCGCGATTGTCATAGATATAGCGACGCTGTGCTCCGAATTCATCGGTTTCAAACAAGACGCGACCTTGGTTGTCATAATCCCAAGAGGTGGTGTTTGAGTTGGGGTCTTCCAGTGACGTAAGTCGGTTAAAAGTATCGTATTGATACTGTGTGACGTTGCCGTCCACCGTTTGTCGATCTAGCCGACCGTAGTAGTCATAGTCGTAGTCGGTCGTCGTACCATAGAGATCGGTTTGCTCGGTCAGTCGGCCGTGATCGTCGTAGACCGCCGAAGTCGTTAGCTGATTGGACCCACTTCCGATATTTGTTTCGACAATGTTGTCGTGCAAGTCATATAAGTAGGACGTCGTTAGCCCTTCGGCATCGGTCGAGCTAGCTAATCGGCCTATAAAATCAAAGTCATAAGTGTCTTGCCGTACTTGTCCATCGGCTGCAACATGCTGGACTGTCGTGGGAACGTCCAAAGCTGTTTCATAAAGGTAGACCAAAGACGTCCCGTCGGCGAGTTGTTCACCGGTCGTTCGGCCTGGCAGATCATACGTCGTTCCTGTCGTCAACACGCGACCCGTCACGGGGTCTGTACTGGTGGTGTTTGTCAATCGACCACGGTTATCGTAGACGTATTGAGTCTGCACATTGAGCGGGTCAATGAGCAAGTCAGGGCGACCGTAGAGATCACGAAAGATCTGGGTAACCGGAGCGATTCGAGGTCCATTACCATCAGGATCGGGCAGCGTCGTGAGAACCAATTCACCAAACGGGTTGTATTGGTAAGACGTCATTTGATTGGCGGGGTCAAGCTGGGAAACAACTTGACCTCCAGGGCTGTACGTCGTTGTATAAACCGCGCTGGATCCGCTGGCTTCCGCGACGATCGTGTCAACCTTGTGCAACGCGTCGTGGTACACGAAAGAAGAGGACTTGTTAGCGTTCCCGTCGAAATCTATCTGTCCATAGGATGTTAACCGACCGACCGGATCGTATGAGAAAACCGTCGTAGCCAATTGGTCTTCGTCAAAGTAGTCCTGCAACGGATCGAATGTACGCTGACCCGTCAAGTTACCATCGATGTCGTACGAAAAGGCAGTGGGCACCCCACCAACTTTTTGCCCGGTAAGGTAACCAGCTGGACTATATGAATAATGGGAACTCATCGTAGTTCCATTGTTTACTCCCGGCGACACGACGGACATAAGACGACCTTCGACGTAGCTAAATTGAGTCACTCTGCCCGCCGTATCCGTCTGTCGTGTGACTCGTCCTTCGCCATCGTATTGGAAATGAGCAGTCGGCGAAAAACCATTTTCTCTGACCGGCAGTGTGATCTTAGTGGGGCGTCCCGCCGCGTCACGCTCATATCCTGTAACTCTACCGTAGGGATCCGTCGATTGAGTTACCGCACCACGGACATCAAGATCGTTCGTCGAAACGGCTAGTAGAGTGCCATCAGTCGCAAATTGTGATTGCGATAGCAGTCGTCCCAGCGCATCGAGTTCAAATTCTTGGCGTAGACCGGTGGGATCAATCACTGCGGATACACGGTCATCCTGATCGTATTGAATGATTGTGACTCGTGGCGAAGGCGTGTTGGAACCAACTGCAATCGAAACGACTTGCCCGTAGCCATTACTTTCAGCATTGTCTTCATACGAATAGGTTGTCTTTAAGCCGCTGGCGTCAGTTTCCGATTCAACCAGCCCAAAGACCGATCCAACGCCGGTATAGGTCGTATGGGTCTGCCAAATCGCGCCAGCAGAAGACGTGAGTGTCTGCCTGATAATGTTACCGCTGGTGTCAAAATGGTTCGTCAGCAGGCGTCCCAAGCGATCGCGAAATGTCTTTACTTGGCCATCTTCGTAGGTAAACAACTCGAACGTCTCGTCAGCGTATTCGATGGTCTCAACTTCGTCGTCATCTGTGTACGTGTATGACGTTGTGATCGTAGTCCCGACCCCGCCACCCGGTGTGGGAACCTTCTGGCTAATCAGTTTGCCATAGTCAGCTTGTTCCTTATCTACACCTCGCTCATAGGTGGCGTAGTAACCATCGGAGCGTTGAAGCGTCAGCGGCAACCCGAAGTCATCCATGGTGACCACGTGGGTCAAGCCTTGACTTACGTAGGTTGATGTGTACAGATCAGGATCGATGCTTCCCTGACGAGGAAACTCCTCTTCCTCGTCCTCTTCCCAGAAAGATTCGCCTTCGGGCAAGGCTCGCGCAGGAGTCGTGTAGGTACTCGTGCCGGAGACTGTTTCTTGGAACTGCAAGGTACTCGCGTCAGGTCGGATAATGCTGGTCAGCTCTGCTGCCCGCCGAATATCAACGACGTCGTATTGTTCGGTTGATTCGTCCTTCTCCTCCACCTTTTGTTTAGTCGTCTCGTATGCGAACCAAGTTTCTTCGCCTTTGGGATCAGTGATCCGATTGAGCATAGGCAATTCACCTGGTGCAATTTCGTCGTATCCGAATTGCCATTGAGCGGGCACTTTTGGTCCTGCTC
>JBAUHR010000122.1:0-2139 GCA_049680385.1 Rubripirellula sp.
GTACAAGAATCCTCAAGCGGATGAGAAATTCGACACGTGGCTTACGCAAAAAGATGCCGAGTGGTTACAAAAGCTCTACTCGATGTTCACGAGAGAACTTGGTGATGGCGCAAACTTTTCCAGTCTGAAGTCAGTACGAATGATTCGTCTGGTTGACGGCAGCTTTGTGCGCCCTAACCGAGCATTCTTTCCTAGAAATGGAACTCACGACGACGGCAGTTTTCCCCCCGTCGATCCTGCTGTCTACTCTATCGGGAAAAGCACGGCAGATCAGGAGGCTTCTCGAAAGTTTCTACAGGCCGTTGGTGTTCGAGAGGTTGGCGAGCTTGAGCAGGTTCAAGCAGTTCTTGCGTCTCATTACGGTAAAGTGCCGGAGAGACCGTTCAGTCACCATATTGATGACCTGAGACGCTTCCTCAAGTTGATCCACACTGAGCCAAAGTCCGTCAATACGTTCGTAGATCAACGCGTGTTGCTCAATTCGTCTGACGAATGGAGTAGAGCGTCAGATATGTTCTTAGACCATCCATTCCGAGATACAGGGTTAAGTGCATTTTTTCAAGCTCTTGGAGCGGAAGCAACGTGCAACGGCATTTCCCGTCGCTACATTGACGCAGGAGTTGTCGATCTCGTTTGCGAATTCGCAGAGACTATCGGCGCGAAATCAAGTCTTGCGATCGAAGAGGTTTCATGTTCACAGAATCCAAATGCAAGTTACTTGGTCCATCAAGCCCCAGGCAATCCAAGCCGACATCAGATTGACTGCGACTTTTGGATTGATGGATTAGATGTTGCGCTCGACAAACCGTCTATTCCGCTGGCGAGACTGCTTTGGACAACGCTTGTGAGTCAGGAAGATTTGCGATGGACGCACGCCAGTTATCGGAACAATCAAATGCAACCGACGCGCGAAGGCATATCCCGATTGTCAGGTTTTTTACGGAATAACGCGTGGGTTCCTCAGCACGGTGGCCGGTACGTTCTCCCTGCCGACGCTGACGAGCGGTCACTCCCTGATGACTTTGAGTTCGCGCGTGGCTGGAAATGGCTAGCAGCGATTGGGTTTGGTGAGAATGTCGCGAAGCGAACCGAGGAGTATCGGAAAGAGAAAGAAATCGCCGCCAAACTTGGCTTTGATGACGACGAATCGCTTAAAGATGCAAAGTGGTTTGCACAACTTGCTCCTGACGCGCGGCGACAACTTATGTCCGAGTATCGCTTGCGCACCGAATCCGAGCTTCCAGAAAAGTCGCCAACAAATCCTGAACGTCGTTCCGAGAAGGTAGTACAACTTGCCATCGACGCGCCCGAGAAAGAAAAGGAAATTCGACCTCGCTCAGTATCAACCGTCACTCCGACGGTGAAGAAGGAAATCCGACCCTATCTGCGAGAGCAATACACCAACGCCGATGGAGTGATGATCTGTCAAGTTTGCAAAAATTCACTTCCGTTCTCGCTTGCAAACGGTGATCCGTTCTTTGAAACAGTGGAACTCGTTTCGGAAACGGAGAAGGTGCATTTCCAAAACTATGTTGCACTGTGTCCAAACCACGCTGCCATGTTCAAGCATGTTAACGAATCGAAGGAAGCGATTCGCAACTTGATTGAAACCCGAAAAGACTGCGATCTACCGATCGTCTTAGCGGGAAAGTCATACTCGCTGTATTTCACGCAGACGCACTTGCTTGATCTTCGTGCCATCCTTCAAAGCGAAGTGCCCGCTATACAGAGCAGCGAACAGTGACGAATCTTCTTTGGCGGATGCCGCCCAGTTCCCCCCAAAGTGACCGGGCATTAACGACTTCTTCGCGGTTCATGCGAAGCGCGTTGATCGTTGCTTCGCCAATTTCGCTCAGCGAAACAATGACCGTTCCGCTCACAGACCAATCGAAGTGATCGAGCCAAGTGTTCGGCGAATAAAATAGCCGTGACGCAATGCCGTCGTCCGTTGCTCCATGTGTGCGATTCGATTTGTATCGATGCATGAAGCATAGAGGACATCCGCCGCTTTCAAACCCATTTTGGGGAGAGTC
This sequence comes from Rubripirellula sp., assembly GCA_049680385.1. Taxonomy (GTDB): domain Bacteria; phylum Planctomycetota; class Planctomycetia; order Pirellulales; family Pirellulaceae; genus Rubripirellula. The sequence goes on from JBAUHR010000122.1 coordinate 2,034, forward strand.
GCGGACGGAAATCGAGTCTCTGGAGAGTGGCCGAGAGCCGGAATATTGCAGGAAAATACGAAAAAAGCCGGTATTTTGCGTTGCTGCAAGACACCGACTTCTTCGA
>JBAUHR010000123.1:0-4773 GCA_049680385.1 Rubripirellula sp.
CCCAATCAAGGCGTTTCACTAGGCGTCGGGCAACCTGTGGATCAGTGGTTGTTGCGTGAAGCCGATCGAGTGCTCGCCGAGTATGGCCACCATCCGTCGTTCATGTTCCTAGCCGCTGGCAATGAGCCAGGCGGACCTAACAGTGGATCCGATTTTTTGTCGCCCTGGATTAAAAAGCATGCACAGCACGAGTCAGGCGTGTTGGTCACCGGGGGATCTGGTTGGCCCATGATTGAAGCGAACGAATTTCACGTGACGTCGCGACCCAGGATCCACCAGTGGGGCGACGAGCTTCGCAGTCGCATCAATGCCAAACCACCGGAAACTGCGACCGACTATCAAACGTTGGTGGAACGATTCGTGCCCCCCATCGTCAGCCACGAAACGGGACAGTGGTGTGTGTTTCCTAACATACGCGAAACAGAGAAATACACCGGAGCCATGCGGGCAACCAGCTTAGAGATCATTCGTGATTTCTTGGACAAGTCCGGCATGATCGAGCAAGCAGACGATTTTGTGATGGCGTCCGGAAAGCTGCAAACGATTTGCTACAAGGAAGACATCGAATCGTGCCTGCGAACGCCGCAATTGGGTGGGTTTCAGTTGCTCGATTTGCACGATTTTCCCGGTCAAGGAACCGCACCGGTCGGTATCCTTGATTCGTTTTGGGATGCCAAGACTTACGTTAACGCGGATCAGTTTCGTCGTTTTTGTGACGCCGTCGTTCCGCTGGCCCGATGGTCAAAGCGGATCTGGAAGAATGACGAAACCATTTCGGTTCCTATCGATGTCGCTCATTACGGACGCGATTCCATCGTTGACGCAGTTGTGCGTTGGCAGATCGTCCATGACGGTCACTCCATCCAATCCGGACAATTCGATGTGGGCACAATCGCGTTTGGTGGGCTGCGATCGGTCGCCACGGTTCAATGCGATCTGTCGGCGTTGCCGGTTGCGTCTGACGCATGTGAATTGACGTTAGAGATCCAAGTTGGCGGTCAGGGAATCGACGATGGAGTTGCCGTCAATGACTGGAACTTTTGGGTTTATTCTGATCCCGAATTGACGTCTGATTTGACCATTGAAAAATCGCCATCGTCCAAGGTCTGGTTCACCGATCAATGGAATCGCGAAGTCCTCGATCGGCTTGCGACTGGCCAGCGCGTCGTCTACACGCCCCCACCGAAAACGGTCGACACCAATGTCACGCTGGGTTTTTCGCCGATCTTTTGGAATCTTGTTTGGACCAATCGCCAACCGCCGCACACCCTGGGGATTCTTTGCGACAGTCGTCATCCAGCACTTGCCGGTTTTCCGACCAGTGGTCATTCGGATTGGCAGTGGTGGTCGATCCTGACTCGCGCGGCTGCGATGAATCTGGATCACCTTCCAAGCGAGTTGCAACCGATCGTGCAAGTGGTTCCCGACTGGTACGACCCACAGCGTCTTGGGTTGTTGTTCGAAGCCAAATGCGGTGGCGGCAAATTGTTGGTGTGTTCGATGGATTTAACGACCGAATCGGCGACAGACCCTGTCCGGCGGCAAATGCTGCGGTCGATTACTCGGTATGTAAATGGCGATTCGTTTGATCCCAAGATCGAGGTAACGCCCAAGCAAATCCAAGCGATCGAGAAAACGGATTCGGTGTTGGGATCGATGAACGCAGTCGTCACGTGCGATAGTCAGCAAGCCGGCTATCCTGCCTCGCATGCGATCGACGGAGACATGACGACGCTATGGCATTCGGCATGGGGGCCCTCGCTCGCGCCGTTTCCGCACTGGTTGCAAGTCGATATGAAGCGGGCCCGGGCCATCGCTGGGATCCGTTGTTGGCCGCGTAGCGATCGAGGCCAAGACCGGATCCGAAATTATCAGGTTCAGGTCAGCTCGGATGCGATCGTTTGGTCAACGGTCGCCGAAGGTCAGTGGTGGCGAGATGATTCAAGGCATGATGTTTGGTTTGAAAAAGATGTGTCGGTTCGTTACGTCAGGTTGACTGCTCTGAGTGGGCATGCGGGGAAATTGGTTTCCAGCTTGGCTGAACTTGACGTGATTCTGACGAACGAATGACCGAAATCGAAAACCCTTCCGATTGGCGCCCGTTTTACCTTTGGCGAATCTGCTTGGTCGTCGCCATGGGCGGTCTGTTGTTCGGTTACGACTGGGTCGTGATTGGTGGTGCCAAGCCGTTCTACGAGCCGTTTTTGGGGATCAGCCAATCGCCCATGCTGCAGGGGTGGGCGATGAGCAGTGCGTTGTTTGGTTGCTTAGGCGGCGCGGTGGTCAGCGGTGTGATGGCCGACCGATTGGGCCGAAAGCCGCTGTTGGTATTTTCGGCGATGTTGTTCATTGCTTCTGCGATTGGCACAGCTTTGTCCCCACATCTGTTCGTTTTTGCTTTGTTTCGTTTGGTGGGCGGTGTGGGGATCGGTCTGGCATCGAACCTGTCGCCTTTGTTCATTGCCGAGATCGCACCGGCAAGCTCGCGAGGACGGTTGGTTGCGATCAATCAGTTGACCATCGTGATTGGCGTGCTGGCGGCACAGGTTGCCAACTTGATGATTGCTCACGAAGTTCCCGATGGCGCGACAGCCGCGATGATCGCCGGTTCTTGGAATGGCACCGACGGGTGGCGGTGGATGTTCGCGGCTGAATCGATTCCGGCAATGGTGTTCTTCGGATTGATGTTTGGCGTGCCGGAGAGCCCGCGCTGGTTGGTTCAAGTTGGCAAAATTGATCGGGCGATGCATACGCTGCGGCGAATCGGGGGACCAGACTACGCCGATGCTGAGATGCGGGTCATCAAAGAAACTCTTGAACCTACCGATGGTGTAACTGAGTCGCCGGGGAAGAATCGTCTGCGAGGGAACGTTCTCGCGATCGGGGTTTTTCTGGCAGTCTTCCAGCAATGGTGCGGCATCAATGTGATTTTCAATTACGCGCAAGAGATTTTTTCGGCAGCCGGATACGGCATTAGTTCGATCATGTTGAATATCGTCATCACAGGAATCGTGAATCTGATATTCACGTTCGTCGCAATCATGACGGTCGATAAGCTCGGGCGACGATCGTTGCTGCTGTTCGGTGCAGGCGGGCTTGCCATCATTTATGCGGCATTGGGCGCTTGCTTTTTTTTCCACAGTCAGGGACTGCATGTGTTGCTGTTGATCGTCGTAGCGATCGCTTGCTATGCCATGTCACTTGCGCCGATCGTTTGGGTCGTGATTTCTGAGATCTTTCCTAGTCGTGATCGCGGACGATTGCTTGCGATTGCTGTGTTTAGCTTGTGGTTGGCGTGTGCGATACTGACGTTTACGTTTCCGATTTTGAATCAACGGCTAGGGGCACACGGGATCTTTTGGCTATACGGTTTCATTTGTGTGATCGGATTTGTAGTCGTTTGGTGGAAGCTGCCGGAAACCAAAGGTAAATCGTTGGAAGCAATCGAGCGGTCGTTTGCCGCCGCGCGGGGCGGCGGGAAGGTCGAGTGATGCTTGGTGCGAGGCGAGTTGCAGATGCGTCATCGCTTTGGCAACGCGGGGGCTAAGCCGTTTCGATCAACTTTCGTTTCTGTTCGATCAAGGCTTCGATCTCTGATTCGACGTCCTTCAAACGCTTCTTGCACTGGCGTATCGCGTCGCTAACTTGCGAGATTGTCTTAGCGCATTCCGTTCGTGCAGTCTCTATTTTTGATTGCACGATCCAGTCGGTAATTAGTCCGTCAAAAAAGAAGTCTGCAAACTTCGAGAACCCATCGATCTGCAGTGAAACCTGCAAGCGTTGATCTGCGTCGGCAAGCTCTTCTTCGAATTGCAGTAGCTTCCGCTGTGCCATTCTTGCTTGGTTTTTGGCTGAATCAATTTTCGAGTGCTTGGCCATCGTGGTCAGCATGCCGCCACCAATCAGGTCAAGCGTGCGCCAGTTTGCTGCCGAGGCAAGCGTCGTGCGAATTTCCTCGATCGCTCGACGCGCGGACTGGCCTGCGCTGATGGCTTCGTCGATTTCTTTTTGATCAGCGGTGCGGTCAGCAATTTGCTGAGTAACCTCGAATAGCTCGCTGCCAACGTCGCTGTCGTTGGCAGCAAGGAGATCAGCTTTTTCAGCAAGCGCGGTTTCGTATTCCGTGTCAACGTTGTTGATTTGCGAGAGCGCGGTTTGCAATCGCTGCACATCCTCGGTCAGGGTGTGCACTGTATCGATCACTTGGTCGTGCTTGAGTTTGGCCGCAAGCAACTCCTGGCGTTCCTTTTGAATCTTCTGCTCTTTACTGCCAAGCACTGCGTGAAAAAGTGCTGTCATGCTGAGTCCTTCCAGAGCATCAACATCGGCTTGTTCTTTGGCAAGGATGTGCTTGAGATTTGCTTGCTGTCTTTTCGCGTCGTCGAGTGAATTTTTGGAAGCAAGCAACTGCGATTCAAGTTTTCCCTTTTGGCGATGGCTCGCTTTTAAAGTCGCAAGCCGTTGGTTGAGTTCGTCTAACATTGGGGCCTGTTTTTTCGGGTAGTGGCCGTGGCGACGCAGTGTTGTGATTGTGGCAATTCATCGATGATACCTTGCTCACTTCATCACTAGGCCTGATTCGCTGGGCAGCAGGGCGCTGTTGAAACGGTCACTCGGATTTCTTTGGTCCTGGCTTGGCAATCGGCAATCGGCAACGTCGCAACTTCTCAACTTCGCACCGGCTCGGCGACCCAAGCGGCTCAGCGGCTTGGCTGGGGTGTGGTCGCTTTGATTATTTGCGTGTCGAGATGACGACAGTCTTGGGCCTAGTTC
>JBAUHR010000124.1:0-6270 GCA_049680385.1 Rubripirellula sp.
AGTGGCCCAGAAAGCCCACTGAGCGACATGCGAGATGGGTTGAATGCTTACGCGAGCTGAGCCTAGTCGTTGAAACATTCAGCGAATTGCCCCAGATCAAACACAGAGCTACATCCACCGAAATGCAAAAGCTTCTCTCCGCGAAGTGGTTTTGACTCCCCGTCCAAGAGGTTCTCAGTACGGACTCTCTGGTTCGCCTCGGGTTTTCAATGCTCTTTGCAACATTCAACGGTTTCGTCGTTCGACGAGTTCACGTTTCATCTTGCCACACAATCTGCGACTCTTCACGACATAGCTGCGATTACCTGACGCGAAAGGCTCATGTGATCGTTGCATTCTTACTCTGCTGGTTACTCGATGTCGGCTGCAATGATCGCTGCTTTCCAACTGCCGTACTTGCGGCGGATGGCTAGGGCATGCGCTCGGTTTTCGAGGCAGACTTCGGTGTAGGTCATAGTTTGACCGGCGGCTTGGCGCTGGCGGATCCAAAGGATCATGGTCTCTTGGTCGAAATGCTCGGGACGACGGCGGGAGACGTTTGCGAGGTTGATGCCGGCGGCGGTGAGCGCGGCACGCCAGGTGCCGTGGTAGCGCAGTGCGGCTTCGTAGAGCGGGCGGTCGCGGTTTCGGTTCACCATGGCCCCCAGGTCGTAGCCTGTCGTACACAAACGGCGGAGTTGTTGTTCTACTCGGGCTTGCGTGAGGTCGCGACGGTCGCCAACGTGGCGAACGTCAACGCCGGCGTACTGGAGTGCCGTGTTCCACGCGCCGAATTCGTTGCACGCGGCAACGTGGAGAAGTTCGTCGTCGCGACGCACATCGTCGTCGAGCAAACTTTCGCCGGCAACGTCACGCTCGACGATCTTGCGAATGATGGTTTCGCGAATCATGAGGCCACCTTCCGTTGGTTTTGTTTCGACGGGATGCCGGCAGATTGTTTCGCCGCGGTCCATGATCCGAAGTAGCGAATCGACGCGGCAGCGAGGTTGATGTTGTCGGGGTGATCGCTGGTCAATGACTTGCCGGCACTGTGCCGTTGCTTGATTTCGCGGATGATCGTTGGTTGATCCCAGTTGCGTCTGCCGCACTGGAAACCGGCGGCCTCCATCGCGGCTCGCCATGTGGGAAAGTGACGGCGGGCTGCGTTGACCAGCGCGGTGTGATCGGTCCAAACGTCTTTAAACTCGTGACCTTCGGCATGCCACTTTTGGATCTCTGCAATCACGTCGTCGGCTGTCCAATACCGCAGCGGTTTGCGAACGGCGATGCGATCGGCCAGTCCTGCGGCTTCGACAGCGGCGGCCCAGGTACCAAAGCGACGTTTTGCGGCTTGGGCAAGCGGGATGTCGCCGAAACCCTCGATGTGTTGTGGCTTACCAGCAACGTAGCGTTCTTGGATCGCTGAGATAATCCGGTCGACGGTCCAGCGTCGCCGCGGTGGTTCGATGCCGGCCGTTTCGATAGCTTTGCCGAGCGTTCCGAACCGGCGGGCGGCAGCGTGAGCGAGGTTCGAGTCAATGTTGCGAATGTTCTCGCCTGGAAACTTGGTGCCCAATGCCCGCAGTCGCTCGATGACTTTGTCTTTGCTCCATTTCTCGCGAGTCTTCACATCTAGGCCGGCCGCTCTCATCGCTTGCTGCCAGTCGCCAAAGCGTTTCACTGCGGCTGCGAATAGCGATTTATCTTCAGCGTGCGTTTTGTAGAGACGATGACCTGCGGCCCGACGCTCCCGAATCGCTTCGAGGACGTTTTGCCTGGTCCATTGCCTGGGCAGTTCGTTCTCCAGTCCGAGCGACTTGACTGCTTTTCGCCATCCTCCGAAGTGCTTTCTCGCGGACCGCCGGAGTTTCTCATCGTTGTGGGAAGAGAACGCTAACGGCAATTCCCGTTCGTACAATTCGATGATCTTCAATCGCACCTCATCGGGTGAATAGAAGTCACGAGTCGGCTTTGGCAATCCCGCCGCTGCACGAGCTTTGGTCCACGTTCCAAACAACCGCTTCCCGGCCGAATAGAGCGAAGGGTCTTCGCGATTGGTCCGCCACAGGCTTTGGCCGTCGCGATGTCGCGATTGGATCGCATCAATAACCGTTTGCTTCGACCAATCGTTGTATGGCGGCGGACGTTTGCCACACGGCAGCCCGGCCGCGTCGAGTGCGGCTCGTACGCTACCGAAGTATCGCCGTGCGGCGGCGTCAAGCTGCGGATGCATCTTCGGGCCATCCTGCCGCGTGCGTTTCAGCTCCTCGATCACCTTCTCGGGAGTCCAGCGCTTCTTGGGCATCGTTAACCCTCCGTGCTTTCGAGGATCTCCTCGAAGATTCGAGCGAGGTCCGCATGGTTGGTTTGCAAATACGCTTTGACTTCAGCGTTATTGAGCAGCGTGCGAACGTAGATCACCAGTTTCAACAGGTTCGTAGTGTACTGGCGATAAAGCCCGGTGTAGAAATCCTGTTGTTGCTCAGCTTCTTGCAGCTTCTTGAGCAACTGGCTCTTCTTCTCGTCCGCCTGCGTCCACGGCGTCTTGGTGCCATTGGCTTTTGCTCGTTTGTTTGCCGGCGTCTTCAACACCAGCCCGCGAGCGAACGTCGTCGAGTAGTCGTTGCAGGACTCCATCAGCTTCAAGATCTCAAGCTGGCGGTCTTGCTTGACGTTGGTCAGCTCCTTCGCCGTTTGCAGGTTGATCTTGTTCGCGTTGAACGCCTTCACGACCTCGGGATGCAGCTTGGTTAAGAGGCCTTTGTTCAGCCGGTGGCCGATGCCCTGCATTCCGAGCGCCGTCGCAATCGTCTTCTCGTCAAGTTCTTCGAGTGACTTGCGAAGCATCCGCATCTCCTGTGACGCCGAAAGCTGGTTCACCATTCGGTTGCTAGTGAAGCCGTCGCGTTCTTCGTGAATCAAACACGGCACGGTTTCAACGCCGTGTTCCAGCAAGATCCGATACCGAAGCGTCCCATCGAGAATCTCGTAGGTGTCGCCGAGCGAAAACACGATCAGCGGTTCGATCAATCCCACCGCCCGCAAGCTGGCCTCGATTCGCTGCGAGTACTTCTTCGCGACCTTGCGTTCGTTCCGCGGAACAAGTTTGACGATCGAAATGTCTTGGCCCCGCGGGCCACCGTTCCCGGAAGTCATGATTGCCCTCCTTTGCTGGCGATCGGTTCAAACTGAAAGTCGCCCGACAGCACCGGCTGCTTATCCAACTTCGCTTTTCGCACGATCGTCACAAACGCGTCGTCTTTGAACAGCGTGTTGATGCCGGACAACAGAGTCATGAACCGGTTCTCTTTCGACTTCGCCTCGCGGACGTACGACGTTTTTACCTTCGTCGTCTCCGCGATGTCGCTGACCAGTTGGTTGACGGTGTAGTCCTTGTCGACGGTCGCCTTCTTGGTGTGCTTGGCCCGCGCCGAGATGATCCGCCGGGCCTGTCCAAAGTTGTTGGTCGTCACGATGCCGCGATCGAACGCATCCATCAAGATGTTCTGCATCTGCGAATCTTCCGTCGCCGATACCTGGATCGCGAACTTGATCGGGAACACGCCGCTCTCGACGCCGTGGATCAAACGCTCTTCGCCCTGTTCGACCAACCGGATGTAGTCGCGAATGTACGCTGCCGTTTTGCAAGCCACCTTGGCGATGCGTTTGAAGTCCCAGCCTTCGTCGTGAAGCCGCTTCAATTCCCGAGCAAAATCCATGCTGCCCGGTTTCGTCCGAGCGATGTTCTCGATCAGCGATTGCAAGAGCGCCTCCTTCCGAGTGCAGGTCACGACCTCCGCTGACACGTGCGTCTTGCCGAGTTGTTTGTGGGCCAGCAACCGGCCCTCGCCGCAGATCAGTTCGTACTTGCCGGTCGATTCGAGAAACTTGTCGTTGACACGGATTGGTTTCATCAAGCCGACGCCTTCGATGCTTTCGACATTCATGTCGAACTGTTCTTGGTCGCGGTTCCGCGAGTTGATCACCTTCACCTTTTCGATCGGTACGTCCTCGTACCGTCGATCGGCGATGGGGCAAATGTTGTTCAGTGGTTCCATGGTTGTGTGTCTCCGTTAAAGAAGTTGTTGAAGGAATTGCAAATCGGTCCGGCCGAAAAGTTCGGTGCGGACCGATGAACTCGTAAAGCGAATCGGTTTAGAATCCGATCCGAACCGCGGCAGAGCGATGAAGCCGAGGATGTTGAAGTCGGCGGGCTCGGAAAGCAGCACGCCGAGCGTCATGTCGATCACTGGCCGCGGGTCGCGGCGGATCGGCCAGTACGATTCGTAGCCGTGCGGGATCGGAACCGCCGGCTGAATCGAAACCGTCAACTTCTGGTCGAGCACCAAGAAGTCCGAGTAAGCCGTCACCTCGGGGATGTGACCGCGGATCTGTTCGTGAACGTTCTCGCGAGCCTTCCCGCGTTCGCCGTCGAACAAGTTTTGAAACGCTTGATCGAGCGATCCGAACTGTCGCGAATAAGCCCCCGACGAAGGCAGCTCGTCATCCAATCGCAACAGCCCCGGCCGCACCATGCCGCGCGACCGATAGAGCTCATCAAGCACCCGCAACATGTAGTCCGGGTCGTATCGCTGTTTGCGTTTCTCCAGAATCTCTTGAGCTTGAAGAAACAGCTCCGCGTCCACGATGCCAGGAAATGCCTCGGGAGTTCTCACCCAAAGCTCCGGCGGGTTCGGCAACTTCGGCGTCTTCAGTTTGCCAGACGTTTGGTTGTAGACCATCGTCCCGGCATACTTCTCGTTGCGAAGCCGAGCCAGCACGCCGCCCGCGCCCCACCGACCACCGCTGGCCGACGGAACACAATCGTCGTTGAGTCCCTCGGCGATCTTGTATTCCGATCGACCGTGATTCACGAACTCATCAAAGATCCGCCGAATCACCGCGACCTCTTCCGGCGGCCCTTCGACCAACGTCACCCGTTGATTCTGGATCCCTTTCCGCTGCCCCGCGTCGAGCACGTTCAACGGTTCGCGTTTCTCGTCGAGCAACAGCCGCGACAGCCCGTACGGCGGCGGCCCGCCAGCCCAATACCCCTGCTCGGCGATCTTCACGCAGCCACGCCAAACCTTGTCGCTCAATTCACGGCTGTATTGGGCCGCCCGAAACCGCTCGAACTGGACGTAGACCGGATAGAGCGGATCGTTTTCTTTCGGCTTGCCGATCGTCGTGTAGATGACTTGCTTCTTGTTCTTCTTGCAGATCGCCGAGAACTGAGCCGACAGGTCGATGTCTTGAAACCGCCCCCACCGCGAAACGTCCAAGCACAACACGTACTCGAAGTCCGTCCGCTTCGCGATCCATTCCTCCATCATCTCCGTGAACGCCGGCCGTCCTTCGGAATTGAGTCCCGACCGCCCCGCGTCGCAAAACTCGCGGATGATTTCGACCCCATGTTCGCGAGCCCAAGCCCGCACCTGATCCTGTTGAATCGGGATCGAGTTCTCTTGCCGGTCCTGGGCCGAGTGCCGGTAGTACGCCACGGCTCGCACCAGAGGCGGAGCGTCCGCATCCGGGATTTCAATTTCCCACCAATGATTCACGTCAAAGTCCTTTCGCATCTATCCAAGTCGTGGCCGCGAACCCAACGTTCGCGACACCGACAAGACAGTTACGAGAGCACCCCCACATGCCTCAAGCGGCTAAGTCACACCTGTCGCCCAGATTCCCGAGACTTTGTCACACGATGCGAAACCAACCGACAAACCCCAACAAAAAATTCTCGCCGACGGCCAACCCATCGACGAGAATCAAAGTTCACAAAACCAAGACCTGTGCCTAATCAATCAACAACATCGTCTTCCCATTCTCCTCGCAAACCGCGGCAAGCTCCGCACCCCCATCGTCAACCAAACGCCCCAGCCGGCTCCGATCAAAACAAATCACCGCATCAAAATCATCCCGCCGCGCAACCCAGTCCTCCATCAACTCAACCAAACCCGGCCGACGCTCCGCCGTCGCCGGCCCCGAGTCACAAAACTCCCGAACAATCCGCAGCCCATTCGCCGCCGCCCACCGCCGAACAAAATCACGTTGCACCTCAATCGACCGTCCCTCGTCCTCCAACGAAGACCGAAAGTAAGCCACCGACCGAGTCCCCACCGACTCCAAACTAAATTCATCAACCACGAGAACAACTCCCTCGCAAAGCCAAGATCAAGCCGCCGACCCAACGCCAACGATCCCAACCCAACACTTACGAGAACACCCCAGCAGTCCTCAAGCGGCTGAGATCGAACGCCCTCGCCATACCCACCGGGCACAGCCTGAAAG
>JBAUHR010000125.1:0-3059 GCA_049680385.1 Rubripirellula sp.
CTTGGTGGCAAACTTGTGTTTTTCGTTCGACGCAAACTTCCAACGGTGTGCAATCCCGGCCGTCTCGGCTTGGCTTAGTAGTCGCTGGGCTTGGCGGCCGGATAGGTCGCCGGCTTTCGTGTCGGCCAAGATTTCGTCGACGGTCTTCGGTTCGGGCTCGAGGTACGCTTCGGCGAACCGCTGGGCGTCCCATACGGTCTCGGGCGCGGCCTCGGGTTTCTGCTTGGTACGCCGTCGGCGTCCGTCGTTGCGTAGCTTGTCGGGATCCAACGCGTCGTCGGGTGTCCAGACGGGGAAGTTCCAACGTAAACCGATCGGTTCGGTCGGCGGCCAGGATCGAACGGCCGCGTCGAGAACGATCGCGCCGTCTTCTTCATGTGGTCGCAAAACCAAGTGGCTATCGGTCGCTCGGGCTTGGCTTCCCGCGCCGGCACCGACATCGGTGATCGACTTGTAGGATTGGTTGCCCTTGCTTGTATGGTGGACGAGAACGAACGCGGACCCGAGCATTTCGGCGTACCGGTCAATGATGTTGTAGACGCCGGCCATCGCCGCGTTGTCGTTCTCGTCCGCGTCGCTGGGTAGCATCCGATAGAAAGCGTCAATGACGATCATTTTGAAACGATCTTCATAGACGTGATCGAAGTACTCGCCCAGCGACCGAATGTCTTTCAGATTCCCTCGCAGGTTGGAAACAAACAGATGATCGGAAACGCTGGCCGGTTCGATGCCTCGAGCGTTCATCACCAATGGGATCCGCTGCGCCGATGTCGTCGGGTGTAGTTCGTTGTCGATGATTAGGACGTCGCCGCGCTCGGTCGCGAACCGATCTAGCCACGGTCGGCCAGTCGCAACGGCCAACGCCATATCACTGGCCAACCAAGATTTGCCAACCTTGGAGGGAAGACGCCGCACGCGACTTTGTACTCGGCGATCCTTCGGGAGCTTGCCAAGGGCGACGATAGCCGTTTCATCAAAGTTGAACGCGGTCGCTTTGCCGCGCGAGCGTAGGGGGACCGAACCATGAAGCATTTCTACGACCTGCGAACCGTCGAGGACTTGGAAGACGGTGAAACTGCGACGCCGGAGCCCGACGTGAGATACGAACTGCGGTCGATCCGCAATACGATACTCACGACTCCTCCACGCTGCATGGAACCGTCTACGTCGCGACTAGCTTGGCGGCATTCTACCGAAATTTCCATTCGGACATCGTCCACAACGATTGTTCGATGTCGCGGAGTTCTTGCCGGGCGTAGGCACCGGCCTTGTAGCCACGCCACGCTTGACAGCGGATATTGGCCTGGATGTACTTCCAGTCGATGTCGCTGACATTTGAGACTTCCTGAGTTTTCAAACGAATATCCTCCGGCTGGCGTTCTTGCTGACCGCAGTCGAGCTTTTGCTTGGCATCTGGATGATTGGTCTCGGGCCAAAGCGAACGATTGCCTACCTACTGCTTGTCATGCTCATTTCGGGAGTGGGCTCGCTGGGCTTCTACATGATGTGCATCGCCTAATACGCAAATGAAGACATCGTGCCTATCAATCATCATCTTGCTCGGGGACGAAGCCCTTCAGGAATTCGTGATCTGAGATAAGTTGCGTACGGATCATGAACACTTGCCCAATGCCGGAGTTGCTGGTGGTATCGTCCTCATCAGAGTCGCTCGAATACGGTTTGGGCGAGAACACTAGCAACGCTTCCGACTCCTTCAACATGCTTTCCACGGCGATTGAATCCGACTTGACCGTTGGTACTTGGATGGTCACTCGTTGGTCCGGATCATTGCTAAGCGAATTCGGGAGGCTGGCGAGCTTTACACCTTCAATACTCGCTTGAGTTAAAACCATTTGCAACTTCACGTCCTCATCCGAAGAAACGGTCGTTTTCAATAAGAATTTCCAACCGTCCTCAAAAACAGAAATCTTTGGCTGCATCGCCGTAGCTTTGTCACCAGCGATCTCCCAACGCCGTCCCACCACCACGGTGCCGATCGCGGTTGAACGTCGACAAGCGTTTCTCCATCGCATTGATGACGACCGCGGTCGGCAACTGAAACGGCATCGGTTTCTCGTGCCGATTCATGTAGTGGCGAAACGAACGCTGGCTGGTCGCGATCCGCTCGTAGTTCGATCGTCGCAGCAATTCGGGATGCCTCATCCACGTTCGCATCGCCAGGTCCGCCGGCGTTAATTCGTCGTCGGTTGGCAGCGGAATGCCGGCTCTGGAATAGGCCAAGATCAAGGACTCCATTCCTCGATCGTTGGCGACTTCGTCGATGTGGAATTGAGCTTCGATCAGTTCGCTGGGAGCGGACCTCGTCGGCGTCCTCAGCAAGCGTGCGAGCTTTTTGAATCGGTCTTCGTCGAAACAGGTGTCGGCTGAGATCGTGAAGTTCCGCGCGGCGAAGTAGTTTGAGAACGGCAGCAGAAAGTCGCGAAGTAGATCGAGGTCGACAGATCCGAAGTCATTGTTGAGGAAACTCGGTGATCGGAAAGCAGGCATTTGGGACTCATGAAAAATCAGCTTTGGCGATGAACATCCTTGGGGAATGGCGAGGCGGCTAGCGTTTGCTAGCAAACTCCGTGCTCCTGTTTATCAGACACATGTCCCGTGACACGTTTGGTCCATCGTCACCAGAAAATTCTTCGCAGCCCTTACGACCGGTCCGGTTTTGACGGTGGGTCAGACCGCAATTCAGCCCACAAAACACGTTGCTTTTTCCAGTCCATTTCCATCGTCAGCGGTCGCAGAAGTTTTTCCGAGATTTGCGGCTTGCCCTTCTTCATCCGAGGCAGGAACAGAAGCTCTTCCTGAATGTCGGGAGCCAGCAACGTCAGACTGAGGATCTGCGAAACGCGAGGCTGCGACACATGACCGATCTCCGCAATGTGCTGCAGCCCCGTCGCCCGCCCGGATCGCAACAACTCGTCAAAACGAATCGCCAATGCCATCAGCCGCGTGATTCGCGGCAGCGTGCCCGGAACAGCTTCCTTCTCGTCGACGATTTTGTGACGACGCGATGTCGTCACCGCGATCGTCTTGCGAACCGTAAT
>JBAUHR010000126.1:0-4114 GCA_049680385.1 Rubripirellula sp.
GACAACTGATGCAAGAACGTCAAGCCGCGGTCATCGGCGTGCTGCGTCAGTGACGGGTCTTGCTGAAGCTGCTCTTTCAACGAATCAAGCATATTGAGCGCCATCGGATGTTCGTGCTTAGCAACTTCCGTCAGATCTTGGACGATTGGTTTGGGGCCACTGAAGAGACCTTTCTTGGGGGCCGACTGGCCGATGTAATCCGGTGGAACGACGATGATCGAATCAGGGTGTCCGAAATTCAGCCCCCAAGCTCCGTCGTGAGCTTTCCGTTCGGATTTGCTCATCTCCGCCCGCATCACATTCACCGTAAACGCGCCGCAAACCATGTTCGACGTCGCATACATCCAGTCGTTGACTTGTGATGGCTTGACCGAAACTTCATCGCCTTCTTTGACCGATTGCAACCAATTGGGTTGGTTGATCAGTGTTCCAGAAACTTTCTGCCCGTCAAATTGAATGTCCGTCACCCACATCTGCTCGGCTTCAGGCTGATTCGGATCGGATTTGGGCGTTCCCGGTGGATCCTTGAAAGCTACTTTCACCGCGGCAATGTCCAGCCCAGGAACAATTCGCCGATACTCCCACGATAATTCACGCCAAAAGTATCGAAACGTTTTTCTGGCCCGTTGATATGCCTGCTGCATGGCAGGGTCTTCATTGGACTGCATGAAGACTGGAGATTCTTGATCGCTCATGGACATACATTTAATGTATCAGCGACCAAGATGCAAAATCGCGATCTGGGCCTGCGAGTGGGCTGGTGAAACGGCATTCGATTCGATTTTGTGCTATCCGGTGGTTGCGGTGGCGTATTCTCGGTAAGCGGTTGCTCGTTGGGAAGCGATTGTTGTGGCTAAGTTTTTAGCGACCCAATCTCTCATCGTCTGGACCTTCAAGCCGTCCTCCAAGTCCACACACCTGAGTCAACAGACATTGAGCGATCTGTACCTGAATATTTCTGCTTCGCAGCACTACGCCAGCGGTTTCGCGAAGAAACGACTTGTACTGACTGAGTTGTGTAAAGGATACTACCATGGCTACTGCGCTACTTCGCAAGGTTTGATTTCGTAACCAACCAATACGAAGTGGCGTAGTAGTATTTCAACTCCAAGCTCCCTCCGCTTGCCCAGACACACGCCGCTTCATCAGCCCACCCTCATGCTATACCTTGACCTCTTCAAATGGTTTGTAGGACGTTGTGTCCTCTTTGCGTGTATTTCCATTTTGGCGATGGCGGTCTTCCTTGCGTACGCATATGTGCCGCCAATTTTGTCTCAGGCTACGGATCAAAGAAATGAAATCGAACGATTACACACGCAGAAGGAATCGACGCTTTCAAATCTACAGTCTCAAAAAGATCGATATCGTGAGATTAAAAGTGCGATCCGTCGCCTCGAAGAAAAGCAAGAAACCGGTGTCTTGAATCGAATAAAGAATTGGACCATCGGCTGGGTTCTCGACACGACAATCCCTGAACTAAAACAACTTCGGCAACAGCGTTACGACTGCGTACGTCAATATGCATCGCTAGAAAAAGAGTTGATCTCCATTGAAGATGCACTCGTCGCAAACCAGACGGGGGCATACAAGTTTTTTGCCGCTTTGAGATCCGCTTGGTTAAGGTCGAGGGGCTGGATTGTGTGGATTGCTTTGCTGATCATCTTTGGTCCCTTCATCTCGCGTCTCATCAAGCTGGGTTCCGCAATAGTCGGTTTGCCACGGGTGCGGAGTCTGCAATTCGGCGACGCCGTTACGCAGACGTCTTTCGAGGCAGGCGAATCGAAACGAAAAGTATCCGTGCCACTTCGACTAGGTGTTCCCCTCGTCGTTCGAGCAGATTGGATCGAAGAACGCGATGAGAGAATCCGGGAGCGAGGGCGTTGGTTTTGGAGGTTACGTTCGCCCGCTATCTCCTACACCGCAGGCTTGATTGGCTGTTCTGTCATTGAACCGAGGCATTCGGATCAGCCAGGCGCGGAACTGCGACTGTCGGCACCCGGTGCAAATGACTATCTGACAGTCATTGAAATGAAGCCTGAACAATCGGTTTGCTTGCGACCGCGTGCCATCGTTGGCTTGTCGGACACCGTCACCGTCAGATCGCATTGGCGCATTGCTAGTCTCCATGCCTGGCTCTTTGGGCAACTGCGTTATTTGGTCTTTGAAGGTCCGGGGACTGCTGTAATCGTTGGCAGTGGTGGCGTGGAGGCAACACCGGTAGGATCTTCCCGGACTCGCGTTGCCATCGATCGCGTCGTTGGATTTGAGCCACAGTTACGCTTGGCTACTGTTGTCTCGGGGAATTACCGATCTTACCTCTTCGGGAAGACCCCGCTTGTCGAAGCCGTACTCGTAGGGCATGGCAAGGTTGTGCGCCGACTAGCCCTCCCTGCGAAATCGGACAACCTCGTTACTCGCACACTCGGAGGCTTCCTCAGCGCCGTCGGTAAAATCCTAGGCTTCTAATTCATGATCAACCGTCACGAACGTTCATCTGACTTACAGGCTTTACTTCGTACCGTCGAAGCCGCGTTGTGAAGACGCAGTCTTGGGCTATCGCAGACCAATGATCCAACCCGGACAATCGATGACTCGGATATCACCATTTCCGCAATAAATCCCCTTGGGGATATCATCGTTAAAACAGCGAGCAAGCGGCGTGCCGAACACTATTGGGTGCGTCCACTGTTTGTCCTCCTGCCTTCATTTGGATTTTGTGATTGATAATCAGTGTGCCCCAAAAATCCAAAACCCAGTGCGACCCTGCGAAGCGATTCTGCTGAACCTAACACTCGTTACTATCCGCATCGCGGATGGGGTATACTCCGAACACGAGTTTTCAACAGACGTAAGCTTGAGTTTGCGAAAATGCCAATAAGATTCCTTGTCACGTTTACGGTTGTAAGTTGCCTGCTAGGTTGTGACGGAGCAGCGGTGCATGATCAAGACATCTCAGTCGATCAAGCTGCCGCGAAAATCCTGAGTACACCCGGTGCCCTTGATCGACTCAACGAGGCCCAGCGGAAGGAAAACTTGCGTAAGATGGAGGACGCCCGGCGTGAGTACCTGAAGCACAAAAGAAATTTTGAGAATAATCAAACGTATCCTGACGCATATCCAGCCTTACACTAAGACTCTGCTCCGCATCCTGCCCTCAGTGCCACCACAACAAAGGGGTAGGACGAATAGTGTTTGGTACGGAGAATACAATGGACTTGGATTCGGGCGCGTCGACTCGGTTGCCAGGAATCGAAAAGTACAAGAAGCACCGGTGGTTCCCGCCTGTTGCTCAGCATTTCTTTGCCGACAATGGAAAAGCGATTTGGATCATTTGCGCGGACGGAACGGCCGCAAAGTTCGACTCGAAAACGTACAAACAGTTGAAATCGATTCGCTGGCCGGTTGCTGCTCCTAAAAAGGCCACGTCCTACGATTTACGGCGTGTGATTGCACAAGCTTTTCCGCTGCCGGGAGAGTCCGTATTTGTGCAGGCGCGCCAATGGAAAATTTGGGATCTGGCCAGTTACACCGTTCGCGAAGTGCCAATCCAAGTTGCCGGGCAGCGACTGCGTCATCACGTCGCCGTTTCAAACGACGGCGAAATGCTGGCAGTATGTCCGTTTGACTTTCGCAAAGAAACCCTTCACAAGGTCACCGTCTATGACCTGGCAACCAGTCAGCAGATCGGTGTAATTCCGTTCCCCGATCATGGGCCGCACAAGCTTCAGTTTACGCCATCGGACAAACAACTCGCGCTCATCTATGAAGATGGCACGTTTGATCTGCATCCAGTTTCGAAGAGTTTTTCGGGTGAGACTCATTCATCGGAAAAACGCCAGCGGTAGATTTCTCCGCCGCTGGCGTTTCTAAATTTGCTTCTAAGCAACGATTTTCGTGACGACGCCTGAGCCGACAGTCTTGCCGCCTTCGCGGATGGCGAAGTGGTCGCCGTCGGCGATCGCGATGGGTTGCTTCAGTGAAACGCTCAAGCGAACGCCGTCACCGGGCATTGCCACCTGGACCGCGTCCAGCATCGATGCCCTGCCAGTGACGTTCGTTGTGCGAAAGAAGAATTGCGGTGCGTAACCGTCAAAGAACGGCGTGTGGCGGCCTC
>JBAUHR010000127.1:0-39081 GCA_049680385.1 Rubripirellula sp.
AAAAGCCGACCGTGGAATCCACGGACGGCTTTATTAGTTGTCTCGGCTCATCGCAAGCGTGAACAAGCCATCACTAGGCTTGGAACGAGCTTCCGCAACCGCAGCTCTTAACCGCATTTGGGTTTTCGAACGTGAAGCCTTGCTTTTCGAGGCTCTCGTACCAGTCGACGGTGGTGCCGTCCAAGTACAGGGCGCTCTTCTTGTCGACCACAACGGCGACGCCGTGATGGTCGTACTTGGTGTCGACCTTGTCGTCATAGCTGTCGTCAAAGTTCAGCGTATAACTGAATCCGCTACAGCCGCCTGCGGCAATGCCGATTCGCAACACCATGTCGTCACCGAAGTTGTGTTCCTTTTGGAAACGCTTGACCTCTTCGGCGGCTCGTTCGGTAATTTTAACTGCCATCTTTCGATTCAACCCTTCGTCTTGGACGATGTCGGTGAAGTTGTTTTCTAGAGCGAACCATTGCGATCGGTCGCTTATCCGCCCCCATGATATTCAGCTTGACCAGTCTGCGGCAAGCGCAAGCATCCAACAACGCCCCCTGGAACGTCTGAAATGTCGTTTTCACGGTGTTTTAGCGTTTTTAGATGCCTCAGAAGCGGCGAATTCTTCCCCAAATCGTACTTTCGCTCCGGCTTCAAATCAGGTGGGCGTGCCAATTTCCGACTTTCCACGTACAACGAGTGATCCACACCCACCTGACAACGTCCATCCCCTCCGACAGCCTCGAACACCTTCATGCGGCGAATCGGCACCCTACCTGACAAAACCTCGGCTAAAAAATTCGCTGACTTTCTGTACACCGAATCCGTCGAAACCAAACTTCTGGCGGCCGACGGTGACCAATGGGACGTCTGGGCCCGCGACGAAAAGGATGTGGACAAAGCCAGATCGGTGCTCGCTGAATTTGTCGCCAGTCCCAATGCCGATCGTTTCAACGCCACCGATCAGGCAAACCAACTGCGAGACGACCGAATTCGCCGCGAAAGCGATCGCATCGCCAAACTGAGACAGGCGGCGTCAGATTCGTCCACCGCTTCAGGCACGACCGGCCCGGCCTCGAGGGCGGCGTCAAGCGGGCCCCCAACTCAATCGCGACATCCGTCCGAACTTGTTCGCCGATCGCTCGGTGGCCGCGTGCGACAACAGTCGTTTCCAGTCACCATCGCCGTCATCGTCATCTCGGTCATCGTCAGCTTTACCACCAACTTTGGCAAACCGCGTGGCTCGGCCAAACCGGGCGAAGTGACCATCGAGCAGCGCGTTTATCGGATGTTGTCGTTCGCCGAGCGACAAGATTTCGCCCAATCGGACAACGACCCCTACGTTTCCATTCGCAAAGGCCAAGTATGGCGTTTGTTCACGCCGATGTTTTTGCACGGTGATGAATTTCACGTTGCGTTCAATATGCTGTGGATCTTCTTTCTAGGATCCGTGATCGAACGACTGCATGGATCGCTGTTCTTTACGTTGCTGCTGTTGGTGACTCAGTTCGCCGGCATGATGCTGCAAGTTTCGCTTCCGCCGCTTGATTGGCTACCCGTTTCGATGCACGGCACGCCTTTCGCGATCGGCGCCTCCGGTGCAGTCTATGGTCTGTTTGGTTACCTCTGGATCCGACCAACGCTCGATTTAACGTATCCGATCAGTCTAGATCCTATCAACGTGGTGTTGATGCTGGGTTGGTTGGTCGTGTGCATGACTCCCTACATTCCCAACGTAGCAAACGGCGCCCACTTGGGTGGCTTGATCGCGGGCGTTATCGCGGCCGTGATCAGTTACTTTGCGACCGGTAAATTCGCAAAGCGATAGCCACCCATGAATGACGCCCCATCACACGATGATTCGGCACGCGATGATTCGGCACGCGGTGGTCCATCACGCGATGATCCGGCACCGATCGATCCGCAAATCGACGTTTCGTTTCGAGGATCAATCAAAGAAGTACTAAGAATTGCGATCCCGCTGATGATCAGCACGGGAACGTTCTCGCTAGTCCTGTTCGCCGATCGTACCTTTTTGCTTAGCTATGACGGCGCATCAATGAGCGCGTCGATGGCCAGCGGAACTCTATTTTGGGTGATGGTGTGTTTGCCGGTTGGCATCGCGTCCATGACTGGTGCGATCATCAGCCAGTACATCGGCGCAGGACAAGAGCACCGTATCGGCCGATTTCTGTGGCAGTCGGTCTGGCTGTCGCTTGCGTTCCTGCCGTTGTTTGCAGCAGCCGCGTACTACGCGCCTTGGTTACTGCGTGCCACCGGGCAACCCGACGAACTGATTTCGTTGGAATCGACTTATTTGCGTCTGTTATTAATCGGTGCAGTTGGAAACGTTTTAGAAACCGCACTGAGCGGTTTCTTTGGCGGTACCGAACGCACATCCGTGATCATGTGGGTTTCGATCGCATCGGGACTGATCAACGTTGTGCTGGACATCGTGTTGATCTTCGGTTTTGGTCCCGATCCCGTCTTCGGGTTCCAGCTTCTGCCGATGGGCATTGCCGGCGCGGCAATCGGAAGCGTGATCGCATTCTGGTTTAAAGCCATCGTCTATGGGACGCTGCTGCTGCGACCGTCGCATCAAACCCGATACCGATTGATCGCAGGGTTTGGTATCGACTGGCCGATGATTCGCAATTTGATCTACTTTGGTCTGCCCACCGGATTGATGTATTTGACCGAAGCGGGCGGCTTCACGGTGATGGTTTTACGAATCGGAACTCTCGGCGACATCCCGCTTCGCGCGACCACGATGGCGATCAATTTCAACATGGTCGCATTCATCCCGCTGGTCGGTGTTTCGATTGCTGCCTCGGTTTTGATGGGACGGCACTTGATTGAAAGTGGCCCCGCCCGAGCCATTCGAAGCGTCTATGCGAGCCTGACGATCGGTTTTATCTACAGCGGAATCTGGATGGTGGGTTACCTTGCGATTCCCGATGTGATGATGTCGCTGTACGAAAAAAGCGTCGGTGATTCCAGCAGTGTCGAGGCAATTCGTCTGGGTCGCGGACTGCTAAAGTACGTCGCGATTTATGTCGTCTTTGATTCGGTGCAATTGATATTGGCCGGCGCACTGCGTGGTGCCGGCGATACCTGGTTCGTGCTGATTGGGGGCGTCGGTGCGTCCCTGCTTGCACTCGCCGTCGGGTTCGTCTGGGAACCCGATCAGAACGGTCTTCGTTGGTGGTGGACCATCATCGCGATGTGGATCTGGATGTTGGCCACCACGATGACCCTGCGTTTCGCATACGGCAAATGGAAAACCATGCGAATGGTTTGACGACGGTCTTACGGCATGTCGGTAAGACTGACTTCGGTGCGATACCGTTTGCCTTCGCGATAAATGATCATCGGCGTACTCTTACCGACCTGGGTCAAGCCAACCTGCGCCACTAAGTGATCATCGCTTTCAACCGCGCGACCACCGAATTCGACAATGATATCGCCTCGCTGAAGGTGCGCTTGCTCGGCTGGTGAACCGCTGCGAACGTTCTTGACCAACGCACCGCTTTGCAGAAAGTCATATCCCGAGGCGATTAAGTCGGCTGTTGTGAAATCGGGAT
This sequence comes from Rubripirellula sp., assembly GCA_049680385.1. GTDB lineage: Bacteria > Planctomycetota > Planctomycetia > Pirellulales > Pirellulaceae > Rubripirellula. The sequence continues at coordinate 3,573 of JBAUHR010000127.1, forward strand.
CCAGTGTCACGCCAAGATAGCCGCGTTGCAGCCGTCCGGTCGTCGCCAATTGTTCAGCGACGTTCAACGCCATGTTGATCGGAATCGCGAATCCAATCCCTTCACTGCCACCACTGCTGCTTGCGATCGCAGTATTGAGCCCGACGACTTCGCCGCGCAAATTCAACAACGGACCGCCGCTGTTGCCTGGGTTAATCGCTGCGTCGGTTTGGAAAAAGTCTTGCAGATCAATCTTTTGCGTACCAAGCGATAAATCACGCCGGCCCTTGGCCGACAGAATACCGAACGTTACCGAATGGCTTAACCCGAAGGGACTGCCGATCGCGATCACGAAATCGCCAATCTCGATCGACTCACTGTTGCCGATTCGCGCCGGTGGCAAATCGGGCATATCGATTCGCATGACCGCGACATCGGTACTCGCATCAGATAGGACTCGGTCAGGATAAAACTCACGACCATCAGCCGAACGCAAACGAATCTCTTTCGGTGCAGCACCATCAATCACGTGGCGATTCGTCAGCACCCAGCTTTCGCCTTTGCCAGCGGTGATGATCACACCGCTGCCAGCTTCGTCGTACGACTGGCGCGAACCACCACTGCCTTCGGTCTTGTGAGCCTCGATGTGAATCACACTCGGCTTAACCAACTGTGACACTCGGCGCACTAAATGACCCAGACGATCGAACGTGCTGAACTCTTCGGCCAGTTCATTGAACAATCGCTCGCGTTGGGCATCAACGGACACCGACGACATACCAGGCGAGTCCAACGACATGCGTCGCACACTGACCGATTGGTTGTCGTGACCTTGATCTTGATTCAGATACGTCGGTGCCTGAGGCAGCGGGACTTGCGCAAAGACTTGGCACGGCAACAGCGCAGTAACGGAGCACAACAGCAAGCTGCGCCGCGCTAGCTTGGGAATAAAAGATGGAACCATGAATGCATCGATCGGCAAGACGGGAGGAAGACCGGGAGGTTGGTGCAATCTTAGGCATCGACCACCTTCACGGGCCAGCTTTTCATAAGCTTCCGTTGGTATCCCTGAGCGGGTCATTTGTAAGAACCGCTATCGACGGCGCATTAAAAAACGGCCGAACAATTGTTCGGCCGCGTCGGTGGATTCTTCGTTTGACACATAGATCAAAACATGATCACAACGATTGTTTGTTTAAACCGAGTCCACCTCGGCGTTATCAAAGACGCGATTCCACAAAACCGTAGTTCCGTTACCGTTCTTGGATTCGGCCTTTCGTCGACAATCGATACAATCAGTTGCGTAAGGAATAGCGCGAAGTCGGGACAATGGGATCGGCTTACCGCATCCAGCACAGTTTCCAAACATGCCCGCGTCAAACCGGCCGATGGCATCATTGATCGCGTTCAATTCTCGGCTTTCCGCTTCGATCAACTGGCTGTTCAATTCGTCCTGGGCTGTGTCTGCCGCGGCATCCAAAATGTCGCCGGTTTTCTCTTGGTGTAGTTCTCGCAACAGACTCAAGTCGCCTTCGAGCGCTCGATGCAGGGCATCACGACGACGAACCAGTTGGTCACGTAGCGTTTTGATCGATTCACTTCTGGACATCGCATTTACCTCATTGGGAATAGAAGGTCGCCGCGATTGGGCGGGGCGGGGGTACAAACCGTTTCGAACACCTATTTTCAAGTCGTTGTGATCTATCGGAGACGTCTCTACGGCTTGCCGGGGAAGTTGGTTTCCCACAATCAGTGGCAAAGTGCCAATCACAGGTTAGTTCGCTCGTTCTGCTCAATCATACGAACACAGGCAAACTTTCCACCTTCTTACCTGACGAAACCAGCGATTTAGTCGCCCCTTCGGTGCCTAACTTAGGGTTTGCAAAGGATTTGCGTCCCCTTTGCTAGCACCACTTTCCGACTGGTAATTGCTGCCTTAGGGAGGACATTTCCACAAAACCGACGGAAAACCCCTCCGCAGAGCCGCCCAGTCCTTCCAAAATTGGCGTGTCCAAATTCCGCCAGGATGCTAAAAGCGTTCTAGTCGGTCCAGATTGACTCACCCCATCGGTTCGGAAGTCCGAAAAAGAGACGGGGTGAGGTTGCGCCGACGCGATTGGGTGCCGGCGCGCACTCCGACACGGATTTGTTCGATCAGAAAAGGGATAGTGACGGTGAGCACGGAACACGCCAGCGAATCGCCCTTGAATGCCAGCTATATCGGTGCTGGCTTCGAGTCCAACGACAGCGCGCCCTTCACCATGCCAATCATCGGTGCACCGATTCCTGGTCCGCCATCAGTGGAAGATGCCTTGCAAACCGATCAACAAGAATCCTGTGCCGTTTCCGAAGACACCTTGGCCGAAGGTCCGCCGCAGTGGCAACCACCGAGCGGCACTGCTGATAACGAGATCGATTCGATCGAGTTCCGAGTCATCCGGTCGGGATCGCCTGTTCGACGCCTGCGATTGACAGGCAGTCGGTACACCTTCGGTAGCGCCGAAGGCTGTTCAATCCGACTGAACGATCAAGCACTCCGTCCGATGCACGCGGTGTTGATTCGCGACCGCATCCGGGTGCTCGTCCGCGCCTATTCGGTCCCGATCGAAGTCAACGGCATTCGAAAAACCGAAGCGTCGTTGCAAGTCGGCGACGTGATGCGTTTGGGTACCTATCAGTTTGAATTGGTGTCGGTCTCGTCGAGCGTTTCCGAAAACCTGGACGCCCGTTTTGCTGATTCGCCAGCGCGCTCGATGCTCGGATCATCGACGTCGGTTTTCCGTTCAAAACCACATCCGTCGCAGCCAGAAACCAACCTGGAACCGTCCGCGCATGACGAAGCTAGGTCGGCACGATCGACGTTGCCATCTGCTGACGACGTGATCTGGCGAGAACGACTGCGACGCGAGATCGATCAGTGGCGTGAACGTCAAGTTGAATGCGATCAACGTGAACAGCGAATCGATCAGCGCGAATCAACTCTTCGCGGCCGCGAGACCGAATTGTGGTCACGGGCCGAAAATTTGCACCGTCGCGAGACTCGACTGCAAACGCAGGAGTCATCAGTACTGCAACTGCACGATGACTACCTGCAGCGTCAGCAAGATCTAATCGATCTGCGTCAAAAAACGCAAAATCACCAGCAGGAACTCGATCAGCGTGAAGCCGAGTTTCATCGCCAAGAAATCGAATACCGCGGCAAGCTTGAAGAAGCATCGCGTCAGCTCGCACAGTCACGCCACCAAGCGGAATCAGCTACGCAAGCCGTCGCGAGGATGCGTGAGCAATTCGATTCGCTGAATCAGCAAATCGACGAACTGTCATCACAACAGCATCAGTTGTCGGCACACGAGGGTCGCCAGCAGAGTGATCACGAAGAATTGCGCGACGAACTGGCTCGCCAGCGTGACGAAGCGATTGATGCCCATGCCCATTCGGAATCGCTCCGTCTGAGTGCCGAAGCTCGCATCGAAGAGATGGAAGCCCATCTGGAACGGTTGCGATCCGAGTCCAACGATGATCATGCAGCCGAGCTTGCGGCAAGCGAAACTCTAGTCAGTGAACTGCGTGCAAAGGTTGAACAACTGCAAGCATCCGTAGTCGAAGCCAGCGAAGAATCGGCTCGTCTGCGCGACGACTACGAAGAAGCCTGCCAGTCCGTCCGTCAGCTTGAATCCCTGGTCGCCCAAAGCAACCAACGCGGCGACACCGACCGCGAAAGTTGGATCGCCGAAGCCGACGAGCTTCGTGCGGCAATCGACCAATTGTCTCTCGAGCTTGCTCGCGCCAACGGCGAAGTCGCTCAGTTGAGCGAAGCCAACGAATCCATCACGTCTCGTTTGGATCTGGTCCAGCGCGAACGTGATGAAGCAGAGACTCGCCCTACTAACGAAGCCTTCGATTCGCTTCGAGACGAACTGGATGCAGCCAACATGAAGTTGGCCGAGATGAAATCGGACTACGAACAGACGCTCGCACGTCTGGACGATGCCGAGAAAGAACGAAAGGAAGAAGCATCCCGGATCGCAAGCGAGGCCGCGTTGCGATCTCGTGAGGACAACGATGATTCATCAATTGCTGCTGGGGCCGCATTCGGATCGGCTGCCATTGGCGCCGCTTTGCTAGGTCACGGATTTGCAGACGAAACTGAATCGGATGCTGACGATTCCGAATCGCAACTGGCGATTGACAACTCAATCGACCTTGACGCAATCAACGCGGCAGACACGCTGGATTCCCAGACGGAATCCGAGCCCAAACTGCCGTTGGTTAACGAAGAACCCGTCGCCGAAGAACCGGTATCCGAAGCCGACGAGGACGAGGACGACGTGTGGCCGACATACCAGTGGGCCGATGCTTCGACGCGGGACGACCACGAATCGGACGACCATGAATCGGATGTCTCGGTGTCCGAAAGTCAGTCCTTCGAAAACCATTCGCTTGAAAACCAAACACTCGACGAACACGAACCAGAACCCGCATCCCAATGGCAACCAACGTCGGCTTGGGATGAGACCACCGAAGCCGATGAATCAGTCGCTTCGTACGATGCCGACCACACCGATGACAATCCGTCGGCCTCGGTTTGGAACTACGAATCCGCCGATGTTGAAACACCGTCGTACGAGGGTGACTCCGAAAGCGAAGCTCAGAATTGTCTTTCCGACGGTGATCAGGATGACGTAAGTCCGTTGGCAAATGCCGACACGGACGACGAAAATGATCAGGCTGCCGAATCACCGTTTGGCGGATCACTAGCCAGCCTTTTGATCAAAGACATCGAAGCCGAATCCGACATCGTCAATTCGGATGACTCTGATTTCGATGAACCGCAATCAAGCAACAACGCAACGGGCTATGACGAATCGAACCGATTCGGATCGCATCTGACAGACGATGAGCATGCCGATCAGAACTCGGCTGCTGAGGCCGATGGCACGTTCTTGATGTCCGATTCGGCTGTTGATGCCGAAGATTCATTTTCTGATCGTTCATCTCCGTGGGGACGCGAGGCTGACGAATCAGAATCATCCATCGCGGATGAGAATTCGGCACAGGGCTGGGATCGCGAATACACCGAAGAGTCCGATGTCGACGATTCGCCTATCTCGGCGTTGCAAGACGACTTGGTCGACGACGAATACGACCGCACCGAAATGGTCTACGACCGTTTCAATGACGAACCCACCAGCGATGCTTACGAATCCAGTTTCGATGAGCCCGCGTCGGAAGTAACCGATGAAGCACCGGACACGTCTTCGTCCTATGACGAAGACGCAGAAGTCGCTGAGCCATCGATCAGCGAGGCGACCGCAGCCGACACGTCAGGTGAAACTGCCGTATCGGAAGACGGCGACGATGACTCGATCGAAGCCTACATGAACCGGTTACTCAACCGAGTTCAAGGCTCACCCGAATCGGTACAAGCCACCAAGCCGGAAACGATTTCGTTATCGACATCGACTTCCTCGTTAAGCAAGGAAAGCGAGAGTCTGAACGGCGGAGTCGTCGAAGCCACAGAAACGCAAAACCCAATCGACCCCAACGCCCCCTTGGTGCCGCGGTCTCAGGCGCCTGAACGAGGCAGCGACTTGTCGGCGATGCGTAAACTGGCAAACGAAAGTGCGCGTGGCGCAATCAGCCGCAGCGCGACAATCCAAACACGCAACATTCAAATTGCCGGACTGTGCAATTTGGCCGTCGCTGGCGTCGCTGTCATCGCAGTCTTGCTGGGTAGCGTCATGCTTGACGGCATGTTGCTGTACGTTGCTTGGGCGATGGCAATCATCGTTGCCGCCATCTCGGTTCGCGATGCGATGGGCAATTTTTCCGAAGCCAAACGTCGCCAAAATTCAGCGCAAGATAGTGCCGGCGCAAATGCGGAAGCCGGAGCGGATTCGGAAACAGAAGCTGCTGGCGACAAGACTGAGGAATAACAGGGGATACCCCCGTCAGATTTCTCGCGTAACAGATTTCTAAAACGGGCGATCGCCGTCCTTAGCGGGTCTGGTGTGGCATAATGAGGGTGAAGGAATTTTCATACTTCCTTCGTTCGCTTGGTGGTCTTGATGTCGCTTTCTGTGTGGGAGGCGATCTGGAGGCTTCCGGCCATCCTCAACCCCACGCTCACCCATGAACGCTGCTAATCCATCGCCAACGCCGCGCGACGATGCGTCCGACGCATTGTCTCTGCAGGGTGTATGGCAAACGTTCGGTGACCAACTTCGACGACGGGCCCGGACTCGGCTGCGTCAATACGGACTGACCGGCCAAGCCGAATCGATGGACATCTGCAACGATGTCATGGCAGACCTGATTCGAAGTCAGAATCTAAAACCCAGTAACGAACCGGGCCTCACCCACGAGGAAGTTCTGTCCTACATCATGCGTGCGATCGACAACCAGGTCATCGACACGTTCCGGATGCTGGCCCGACAGTGCCGCGACTTTCGCCGCAACGAATCGGTTCCGCCCGAAGACATGGCGATCGCTTCGGCCGCCACCACGCCCAGCCAAATAGCAATCCGCCGCGAGGTGTTCGATCGAATTCGCGAAGTCTTGGACGACGCGGATGCTCCGGCTGTGGACTTAATGCTGGAAAACCGCGACTGGAATGAAATCGGCCAATCGCTGGGCATCAAGCCCGACACCGCTCGAATGCGAATCCGCCGAGCGCTCGACAAAGTACGCCGAGAAATGGGACTTCCCGACGGAGACCCGTCGTGACCCACAACGTCGATTGGGACGAACTGTCGATTAACGGAATGATCAAAGTGATCGCTCAAATGCGAAATGCGAATCCACATTTTGGCTTAGCACAACTGATCGGAAATCCTCGCATCGATGACAGCCGCTTGGTCGACTTGATTTGCATTGATTTGATGCATCGTCGACGAACTGGACAAACCGTAACGGTCGAAGAATACCAAAACGACTTCCCGGTGCTAGCGTCCGAATCGAATCTATTGGATGTAATCGACGCAGAAGTCTGTGTGGCAAAAGAAACCGGACAACTGATTGCACCGGAGTCTTATATCGCAAGATTTCCGAACCTCGCAAAACCTATCACCGCTCTATTGGCGCTCAACGAGGTTCCCGCTGATTTATCCGCTGCGTCATCAAGTGGGATATCACCCGACGAGGACTTTTCAGTCGACATGGTGGACTCGTGCGCCGACCGCGCGATGTCGGTTTCTAAGCCCCTGGCCGATACAATTAAGCCGCCCGATGATGTGATGTCGCTGCCCGCACCAAACTGGTTTGCGGGTGGCCGATGCGTGTCAGGGGAACAGGGTGTCGATGGACAACCGGCACATTGGTTGTTCCGTGGTCGTGACAAGGCTCGCGGAACGGCGTTGGCTTTGAAGGTGGTCGAACTACCTGCGATGTGGAGTGCTTCGCAAACAAGCCAGACTTTGGACATCTGCGAATCCGCGTCGATGGTGACGCACCCCGCATGGGTTCGTCCAATGGTTGCGACGGTGCAGGATCGCTATCTCGCCGTCATCCGGCCATGGATATTCGCTCGCACGAGCGATTCCCCTTCCACGGTTTCCGATCTTGATCCGTCCACCACGACACGAAGCCCACTGCATGATCTGGCGACCGTAGCCTACAGCCTTGCGTCGGCGCATCGGGCCGGAGCAACCCACGGATCGGTGCACTGGCAAAACCTGTTGATCGACCAGCAAGGGCAAGTGCGGTTGGTCGATGCGGCCACTGGGCGACGAACCGCCGCTAGGTGGTCCCAATCTGAACAAGGAATTTCAACCTTTCCCCAACGAAGAAGCAACGATGTTGATGACTTGTTGAAACTGATCGCGACTACAATGGTCGACGTCGAACCTAGAAGCTCAGCCGAACTGGTACGTTCGATCCAGAAAGCCATCCCATCGGATCCCGACAATCCGTGTGCGACGGTCGGCGATACGCTGATGCACTGGATCGATCGCCCCGGTTCCTGCGGTACATCGCTGGAAAAACCCAATGTTGGAGCCTGGCGTCGACGAGCCAGGCGCTGGTGGATTGGTCGAACGGGACCACCATCGGACCAACATTAGATCTTCGCTCTCTTTCATCCTTTTGCTTGACGTCATGCGTATCAAATGCCCCGAATGCGAGAGCGTCCTTTCATTTTCGCTTCCCAAATCGGGCAGTTACCAACCTAAATGCAAACACTGTGGAAAAGCATTTCGTCTAAAAGTGTCGAGCGATGATCCGCCCAAAATTGGTGTTGGCCGCCTGAAGTCCAATTCACCCAAGAACAACTCACCCAAGAAATCGAAGCCCACCAAGCCCGCGACCACAACCACACCGGATCACACGCCGACCGACGCGACTCGCAGTATCAACACGGCGGCAACGGTCGAAGCAACACTGCCACTGCAATCGATGCCGCGACCAGTCGATGCAACGATGTCATCATCGGTTGACGGAACCAACGCAACGGTCGACACAGGATCGGCAAACGGCGGATCCGCTCGCCAAGGTTCAAGTCAAGACATCGTTGTCAGATCAGGAGCCAGCGATTCATCGGTTTCCGACATGCCAGCGAAACTTGGCGGCTACCGAATCGTGCGATTGCTTGGCCGTGGCGCAATGGGCGCGGTCTACGAAGCCCAACAGGTTTCACTCGACCGTCAAGTCGCACTGAAAACGATTCGTGATCGGTTGGCGGGCAACCCTGCTTCATTGGCACGGTTCATTCGCGAAGCCTATGCAGCTGCTCAACTGACGCACCACAACGTCGTCCAGATTTATGACTTTGGCGAAGACGCGGGACGACATTTCTTCAGCATGGAATGGGTTCGCGGCGGCCCACTCGATGCGGTTGTACGTCAAAAAGGCTCATTGGATCCTCGTCTTGCCGCCGGCTATATCTTGCAGGCCGCACGTGGACTGCAATTCGCGCACCGTCATGGCATGGTTCACCGCGATATCAAGCCCGCTAATTTGCTGTTAAGTGATGACGGCGTTGTGAAGGTGGCCGATCTTGGCTTGGTCAAGATTCCCGACCAAGCCGACATCGAATCGATCGCTGCGTCGACGTCCGCATCAGGCTCGCTTGATAGCGGTACCGAAGTCACCATGCAGGGCACGGCCGTTGGCACGCCCGCCTACATGGCACCTGAACAAACGATTGACGCTGCGAATGTCGATACTCGCGCCGACATCTATTCGCTCGGTTGCACGCTGTTTTACTTGCTGACCGGGCGACCACCTTTCGACGGTTCGGTCGCGACCGAAGTGATGCAGCAACATGCTCAGCAAGCTCCGCCCGACATCACTAAGATCAACTCTCGCATTCCCGATCCGCTGGCAAAGATCGTCAATCGATCAATCGCCAAGCAGCCTGCCGATCGTTACCCATCTCTAGTTGAGTGCATTGCCGATCTCGAGAAATTCTTGGGTCTCAATACCGAAGGCGAATTCTCACCTTCGTCCGACCAAGCCGACCAGTGGGAACTGATCGCCGCTACGTATTCCAAGGCCGCTGCGCCTCGTCGCTTGCAAGCGCCGCTCCTTTTCGCGGCCGCAGGTGGTGCCATTGCTCTAACGTTAGTTTCGTTTGTGTTCGGATTCGCATGGTGGATCATGGGATCCGTCATGTTGGCCGTCACGCTCGCGACCGTACTTACGCTCAACAGTCACCATAGCGCGATCGTTGCGAGAATTCGATCGTGGGCAGGGACCTTGTCACTGATCGACTGGATTGCCGCAAGCGTCGGAGGTGTCCTTTTTCTGGTGATGGTAGTCGTCGCTGGCCTATGGGCAGGTGCGTTGGCGGGCACGATCATTGGTTTGGCGTTCGGCGCAGCGTATCACTTTGGATTGGTCGCCAGCACCGACAAACGTTGCAAAGAACCGCTTGAAAACGCCCAGCGGTTTGTTCGAGACTTACGAATCGACGGAGCCGACGAAAGCGGTCTCCGCTCATTTGCCGCACGGTATGCAGGCGGCCGTTGGCAAGACTTGTACGAACGTTTGTTTGGATACGATTCACTGATCCAAATGCGACAGACCCTACGCCAAGACCCTTCCTTTACCGGGCCTACCGCCGGCTTTGGCATTCGGGATAAAGTCTGCGCGAACCTCGCAGCCCGCGCCGAAGCCAACCGGCAACCGAACTTGCAAAAACGATTGGCCAAGGTCGAACGTCTCGGATTGCAAAGCGAAGGAATGAGCGCGTCGGAAGCCGAACAGCGAAGCTGGGCCATGGCCGAAGCGATCATGAAAAGTGCAAAAGTCGCGCCGCTTCAAAACGGCGTCGACGTCGTCAATGCCCAAGCAGCCGCGGACGCAAAACGCAACCAGATGAAGGCTATGTTTGCCGACGCACGCAGTGGAAAATACAAATCCAAACGAGACAAATTCGCGCCGCTTCGATTCGCACTCGGCGGCCCAATACGATTGATCATCGGCTGCGGACTGTTGGCTGTCTTCGCAATCTGGGGAAACCACCAAGGTCTGTTCGATTCAATCAAAGACATCGAGACATTAAAAAAGATCGGCACCGGCAACGCCAACTTTGACCAACTCGGATCCGCCGTTCGCGATGCTGCCGCGACGGCAAATCAATCGGTCGAAGGAACCACCGCCCTCGGGAACGGTATCAGCCCGTGGTCGGTTGGAATTGCGGGATTGTTGATGGCGATGTCGGCCTTCGTCGCTGGCTGGCGAATGAGCTTACCGGCAGCGATTGCGACGATCGTGATCTTGATTGGCCCGGCACTGGGAATCCCCGCGATCGGCGAACTGATCCCTGCCTGGATGACGGCCGCCGGCATCGGAGTGATCATCTATATCCCCGGCATCCTCTTTGGCGAAAAATAGCCTCGCAGTCTGGCCGATCACGGGACGCGAGGAACACCGTTTGTCAGACCGGGTAGCGGTTCGCCGCCCCGACTAGAATCGATGCTTGGTCCGACGCAGCCCAGTTCAGACGATCCGATCCGATCCGACGAACCTATCCTCCAAGACGAGTGCGAACAGACATGCTAAAGAATTTAATTCACGGGACGACTATCTTGCGCGTTACCGTGATCGCGGTTGTGTTCGTGTTCGTGTTCGTGAACGCAAGCAGTCTATCTTTGGCAACTCCTCCGAACGCCCAGCCTAACTTCATTGTCGTGTTCTGTGACAATCTCGGCTACGGTGACATCGAACCCTTTGGATCAAAACTCCATCGCACACCCAACTTGAATCGGATGGCGCGGGAAGGTCGCAAGTTCACGCATTTCTGTGTATCCGCTGGTGTCTGCACGCCGTCTCGTTCCAGCATCATGACGGGTTGCTATTCTCAACGTGTCGGGATGCACCATAACGAACACGATGGTTGGGTGCTCCGACCGCTTTCGCCTTATGGACTAAACCCTGATGAAACAACGGTTGCAGAAGTCTTGAAAGAACAAGGGTATGCGACCGCGATCGTTGGCAAATGGCACCTTGGTGATCAGCCACAGTTCTTGCCGACGCGACAAGGTTTCGATTGGTTTTACGGTGTTCCCTACTCGGACGACATGACGCAACGAGTTTGGAAGAACGGCGACCACTGGCCACCTCTTCCCTTGATGGAAAACGAGACGGTCATCGAAGCGCCATGTGACCGCGATGGCTTAACCAAACGCTATACCGAAAAGGCAATGGAATGGATCGCCGAGCACAAGGACAACCCGTTCTTTTTGTACTTTCCGCAAGCGATGCCGGGCAGCACGAAAACGCCGTTTTCGAGTCCTGAGTTCAAAGGAAATAGCAAGAACGGCCCGTGGGGCGATTCCATCGAAGAACTCGATTGGTCGATGGGCGTGATGCTGGACCAGTTGCAAGAACTAGGGATCGCCGAGAACACGTTCGTGATCTGGACATCCGACAACGGGGCACCCATCAATCCCGACAAACGTAACCTGAGTCGGGGATCGAATCTGCCACTCAGCGGCCGCGGCTACACCACGGCCGAAGTTGCGTTTCGAGTACCAACGATTGTTTGGCAACCGGGGAAAGTTCCTGCCGGAACCGTTTGTGACGAACTGGCGACCACGATGGACCTGTTGCCCACGTTCGCCAAGCTAGCGGGACGAGTTGCCCCTATGCCTCGCCCAATCGACGGTCACGACATTTCATCGTTGTTGTTCGGCGATGCGGACGCCAAAACACCCTATGAAGCCTTTTACTACTACGATCAATCCCAGCTTCAGGCGGTCCGTAGCGGTTCGTGGAAACTGTTCCTGCCCGTTGAACAATTCGGTCGCCATCCACACTTCAACAAGAATCAACCGCCAACAGAAATGCTGTTCAACGTGGTGGACGACATTGCCTGCGAGCATGACGTCGCCGACCAGCACCCCGAAATCATTACGCGACTCAGAGAGCTGGCCCAGCGCGGTCGCCGCGAACTCGGTGACACGGGTGTCATAGGAACCGGACAGCGGCCCATCGGCAAGTTACCCGAGGGTCAAAAACCACGTCCCCAAGCGATGTAGACCAACGGTTGCTGACGACGCCCAACATTGGCAACCGAACATTGCTGCATCCCCAATCGAAGATGATTGCGATGCTCACCGAACATCACTCGTCGTAATCCGTCGACACCAACGTGGAAGCGTCATTCAACCGAGCCACTAATTTCTTGGCCTGCGCGATCTCACCACTGGTAAAGAATTTGATCTGACCAACGTACTGGGATTCGAACTGGTTTTTCTGTGCCAGCGATTCCCAGCTCATGCCATCGATCACGTGCCACACAGCGGCTTGCGCCACCGACTGGTCCACGTTGTCGTCACCCAACATCGTGCATAAACGTTCGACGATTGCGTCATCAGTAAAGTCGGTGATTGGAACCATCCGGTATTGCATTCGTGGGTTCGGCTCAGGCTTTCCATGTTGCAAACAAACCGTCGCAAGCTTCATACGCATTGTCTTGCCAGGCGGGATGCGCATGAACCCGCCAACCTGCCCCCCTTGCTGTCCCATTCCTTGCGCCATTCCCTGACCTTGGCCCTGACCCTGCATTCCCGCACCAACCGATTGCCCACCGCCGCCAGCTTGGCCTTGCCCTTGACCGACTCCTTGGCCAAAACCCTGGCCCTGTTGGTTTCCGAACTGAGCCAACACCGGGACTCCTGCAATCGCGGCGGGCAGTCTTAAATCCAACGGGTGATCCGTCAGGTTCTGCAAGATCACACGTGCCACCTTCGCGTCGGCGGGTATGAATTTCGCTTCCAATTGCCCGGCATCGATTGCCGCAAAGAGATTCTGCGTGGTCTCGGATTCTGCGGCGCCGGCCGAGTCAACATGGTTCCGTCCCGCCCCGCATAAAAAAGCGACCGAGACGAAGTACGCACATAACTTTTGAATTCGCATGAATAGGTTTCCAGCAATACGTGGATCGAGACGAACACCGCGTCTGGATCCAACGCAGATACTGTGCCAACGACGATTGCTCGTAAAACGATGCTACCCACTCGAAACCACACGTTTCAGAATTGAACAACCGCGGCATTTCGCAACAGTTCTCTCTCGGATGATTCGTTAAACTGGTCCGATCTGATCGTTTGCTTCCTAACACTCACCCCCCAATACCATGCGAATCTTGCTTGCTTCGATCGCCATCGGCTTTAGCTCCACTGCGGCCTTGGCCCAAACAACGACCGAGATGCCGATCAACGTCAAACAGCGTGTCGACCAGTACGTCGAAGTCGAACTGACCACGGATGTTGACGCGTTGACATCAAAACAACGTCAGATGATTGGGCTGTTGATCGATGCTGCAAAGATCATGGACGATTGTTTTTGGTACGAAGCATACGGCGACAAATCGAAACTATTGGCTGGCATCTCGGACCCCACGGACCATCGCTTTACCGTGATCAACTATGGGCCATGGGATCGCTTAGCCGGCAACGAACCCTTCATTGACGGCGTGGGTGCCAAGCCTCTAGGTGCCAACTTTTATCCCGTTGATATGACAAAGGACGAGTTTGAAAAGGCGGATCTGTCTGGCAAAGATGGACTCTACAACTTTATCCGCCGCGACGAAAACGGATCGCTGAAATCAGTTCCCTACCGCGATCAGTTCAAACCGGAAATGGCTCGTGCATCGCAGTTGTTAACCGATGCTGCTGGGCTAGCCGACGACGCCGGACTGCGGCACTACCTGCTGCTACGTGCCGACGCTTTGCTGACCGATGACTATCGCCCCAGCGATATGGCGTGGCTAGAAATGCACGACAACACCATTGATACGGTGATCGGTCCAATCGAAAACTACGAAGACCAACTGTATGGCTACAAAACGGCGCACGAAGCGTACGTGCTGGTCAAAGACAAGGACTGGAGCGAGCGACTGGCCAAGTACGCGACCTTTTTGCCCGAGCTGCAAAAAACGCTACCCGTCGCCGATGCCTACAAACAAGAGGAACCGGGAACCGACACAGAACTGAACGCCTACGATGTGATCTACTATGCCGGCGATTGCAATTCGGGATCCAAAACGATTGCGATCAACTTGCCCAACGACGAAACCGTTCAACTTGAAAAGGGCACGCGTCGTTTACAGTTGAAGAACGCGATGCGAGCCAAGTTCGACAAAATCTTGTTGCCGATCGCCGATGTCTTGATCGCCGATGACCAACGCAAACACATCACGTTTGACGCGTTCTTTAGCAATACGATGTTTCACGAAGTCGCACACGGCTTGGGCATCAAGAACACGATCAACGATCGCGGCCCCGTGCGAACGGCACTCAAAGAACATGCCGGCGCAATCGAAGAAGGCAAGGCCGACATCTTGGGACTGCACATGATCAACCAACTGCACCAGAAGGGCGAAATCAAAGAGGATTTAACTGACTTCTACGTCACCTTCATGGCCGGCATCTTCCGTAGTGTCCGGTTCGGCGCATCGAGCGCGCACGGAAAGGCCAACATGATTCGGTTCAACTTTTTTCGTGACGCGAATGCGTTCGAGCGTCAGGACGACGGCAAGTACCGTGTCAATGTTGACAAGTTTCGCGATGCAACACGGGATCTTTCGTCACTTCTGCTGAAACTGCAAGGCGACGGCGACTACGATGCGGTTACCGATCTGATCGCCACCAAAGGCGTGATCGGCGAACAATTGCAGTCCGAATTAGACCTGCTTAGCGAAAAAGGCATCCCGGTCGACGTTGTCTTCCGCCAAGGAAAAGACGTTCTCGGTATCACCGATAACCAGAAATAGCTGAAATCCCGCCTACGACACGGTTCATATTCTGGGCTGACCATTTGAGTCGCTCAGCACGAGTAGTCATACTCGGTGGCGGACTTGGCACTGTTGCCCACTCCAAAATTTGCACCTTCCTCGAACTCAAAATCCCTCCGGAGACCTCACCCTATGTATCGCGCTCTCGCTCTAACCATGTTTGCGACCTTTTCGGCGTGCTCGTTGCTGCCTGCCGAAGACCTATCCCTGACCGTGCCGGCCGAATCGTCCGACATGATCACAATCTTCAACGGCAAAGATCTTGAAGGATGGAGTGGCGATCCCCGCCTGTGGTCCGTCAAGGATGGTGTCATCCACGGTGAAACAACCGCAGAGAACGCTGCCACCGGAAACACATTCTTGATCTTTGATGACAAAATGGATGACTTGGAAGTCCGCTTGTCGTTCCGCTGCAACGCGACCAACAACTCGGGCATCATGTACCGTTCGCAACACGTCACCAAAGGCGCCAAGAACGATTGGGTACTGAAGGGATACCAGTACGAAGGACGCAACGAAGAAGACTTCCCAAACGTTCCCGGTTTTATCTATGACGAGCGCGGCACCCGTGGACGGATCTGCATCGTTGGCGAAGTCGCCGAGTGGAACGAAGACGGCAAAAAAGTACTACGAAATGACCTGATTGACCAAGCTGCATTCAAAAAGCTGATGAAAGTAGACGACTGGAACGACGTGGTCATCATTGCCAAAGGCAATCACATCCAGCACTACCTCAACGGCAAACTGCTGTTGGACTTTACTGACAATTTGACCGACAAATCATTCAGCAAAGGCTTGTTTGGCCTGCAACTGCATGCGGGCAAACCGATGTGGGCGGAATTCAAGAACATCCGCTATAAGTCGTTGAAGTAGTTTCAAGATACCAATACCATCCGCCCCGCTCTGACATTCCAGTCAGGGCGGGGCGTTGTTTGGTGCTCGATCACTTTAGGTTTTCCAGCAAGAACGCCCACTTATCGGCGTACTCTTCGATCTGCTTGCTGACGGGCGTTCCCGCTCCATGCCCCGCGCGTGTTTCAACTCGAATCAGCGTCGGGCGGTCACAGTTCGGTGCAACCGACTGGGCTGCCTGCAGTGCCGCCGCAAACTTGAAACTGTGCCCTGGCACAACGCGATCATCTCGATCAGCGGTGGTCACCAACGTCGCCGGATAGCAGACGCCCGGCTTGATATTGTGAAGCGGCGAGTAGGACAGCAGGTTATCGACTTGATCTTCCTCGTCGCTGCTGCCGAATTCAGATGCCCACGCCCAACCGATCGTGAACTTGTGATAGCGAAGCATATCCATCACACCGACTTGTGGCAGACATGCGCCGAACAGATCGGGTCGCTGTGTCACAACCGCGCCTACAAGCAGCCCACCGTTACTGCGCCCCGACAGCGACAAACGCTGTGCCGTCGTGTACTTCTTGGCGATCAATAGCTCGGCTGCCGCAATGCAGTCATCGAAGACATTCTGCTTTTTCAGCTTCATGCCGGCCTCGTGCCAATCGCGTCCGTATTCGCCACCGCCCCGCAGATTCACGACCGCATAGACGCCGCCGGCATCGATCCAGCCTACCGTTGCCGGCGAGAACCCCGGCGTGATCGAAATGTTGAACCCGCCGTATCCATACAGCATCGTCGGATTGCTGCCGTCAAGAATTGTATTCTTCTTACGAGTCACAATCATCGGAATCTTCGTGCCGTCTTTGCTCTCGCAAAACAGTTGCTCGGTCAAAAAGTCATCAACGTTGAACGCAACCTCAGGTTGACGCCACAGATTGACTTTTCCGGTCTTCAAATCAACTCGGTAAATAGACGTTGGTGTGACATAGTTCGTGAAGCTAAAGAACGTTTCCTTCGCGTCCTGCTTGCCACCGAATCCGCCGACGGTTCCCACACCCGGTAGGGAGAGTTCGTCGATCAACGTCCCGTTAATCTGATGCCGTGTCACACGGCCTCGTGCGTCTTTCAAATACGATGCATAAAACGTCGTGCCGAACAAACTGGCTGATTCCAAAACATCCGTTGTTTCGGCAATCACTTCTTTCCACGCATCGCGATTTTCGGCACCGGCAGGAACCGCAATCAGGCGACGCTTCGGTGATTCGTGGTCGGTAACAAAGTAGTGAGTGTCATCAACGGATGCTACCCAAACAAAGTCAGCGTCGAACCCGGTGATCATCGGAACCACCGGCGAATCGGCATCGCGAAGATCTTTGATGAAGATTTGCGATTGAGGCTCGGTGCCGCGCCAGTTTTGGATTACCAAGTAACGACCGTCATCAGTCACGACGGGCGAGAAACCCCACTTTGGCTGATCAGGCCGCTCAAGAACCAAGGTGTCTTGGCTCTGCTTGTCACCAAGTTTGTGAAAGTACATCCGCTGGTTTTCGTTCGTGCCGGTCAGTTCGGCACCCTCAACCGGTGCATCGTAACGGCAGTAGAAAAAACCACTGCTATCGGGTTTCCATGCGATGCTGCTGAACTTCACCCACTCGACGACATCGGATAGATCCTCGCCGGTGGCGACGTTGCGGACTTTCCAAGTTCGCCAATCACTGCCGCCGTCGGCAAGTCCATAGGCGATTAGCTTTCCGTCATCCGACGTCGCTGTTCCCGCCAATGCGACCGTACCGTCTTTGGAAAACGTCATGGGATCGATCAATAACTCGCGATCCGCGTCCAATCCTGCGGCCTTGTACAGAATGCTCTGATCTTGAAGTCCGTCATTATGCGAATACAGATAGACATCGCCCTTCTTCGCCGGCAAACCGTAACGCTCATAATTCCAAAGTTCTTCCAATCTCGCTCGCATCGGCTCGCGCTGCGGCAACGATTGTAGATAGTTCTGCGTCACTTCGTTTTCAGCTTCAATCCAAGCGGCTGTCGCTTCGCTTTCCGTGTCTTCCAACCACCGGTACGGATCGCTGACCTTTCGTCCAAAGTAGTCGTCAGTCACATCCACAGTCGCGGTTTCGGGATACTTCATAGCTGTCGCGGATCTTGTTTGGGCAAAAGAGAAAGACGGTACCAGGGAACACGCACAGCCGATGACGGCCAATCCAAGACGCTTCATCACGTTAAACATCCTCGGTGAAAATAGGTTTTAAAATTCAACGGTCAACGGTTCTGTTTACGACCGGGTCGCCAAATATTTTGCCAAGTCGTCTTGGATCGTCGGTAACGTCTTCCCGGTCGCGCGGGTGTAACTTGACGTATCTAGGACGCTGTATCGAGGACGTTCAGCCTTGGCACCAAACTCTTCGGTCGTGATCGGAACGACCTTAGTCGGCATGTCCGCTTGCCTAAAAATTTCGCGAGCGAATTCACACCATGTCATCGCTGGCGATGCAGCGACGTTGAAGACTCCACGCGCCTTACCATCAATCAGCGCAAGGATTGCTTCGGTGATTGTCGCCGCAGACGTAGGGTTGCAATGTTGATCATCGACGACACGTAGCTCGTCACGGTCCGCGCCAACTCGCAACATCGTCTCGACGAAATTCTTTGGCTTTGGCAGGTGGCCATAGATACCGCACGTGCGAACGATCAAGTGCTGATCGCATGACTGGGCGAAACCCTCGCCCTCTAGCTTCGTCTTTGCGTAGACACCTTGTGGAAGCAATGGAGACCCCTCTCGATTGGCACCGTCCGTTGCCGTCGCGCTGCCGTAAACATAGTCCGTGCTAATCTGAACCAACAACGCGCCTACCTTATTTGCCGCACCTGCAAGCGACTCCACCGCCGTCGCATTGATGTCGCGACATTGGTCGACTTCGTCCTCGGCCAGATCGACGGCGGTATAAGCCGCACAGTTGATGATCACGTCTGGCCGCTTGGTCAGCACCAACGCCTCGATCGCCGCCGAATCCGAAATGTCAAGTTGGTCACGCGTCAGTGCCAAACCGTCCTCACCGAGCGCATGACATAGAGCGCTTCCTAGTTGTCCAGCCGCGCCGGTCACAAAAATCACAATGAAACCTTTCAAATCGAGGGAACCTTACCGAACCAAAGCCGGATTGTAGCCCAAAGTCGCCACAAACCGGACAGCCGACAAAGTCTGCCAGATCGGCACGAGACGACATTTCAGAGGGATACTTCGATCCCGATGGTTACCGCGACGATACCTCCGTTGGGACGATTGATCCGAATCAATCGACGTCCCTTTTGTTATGGAAAACAGCCGCCTTCGGGCATGTCGGAGTATTCGTTGCCATGTTGCGATCTAAACACACCAAACGGGCAGCATTGCTGAGTGCCCTGCTAACTTCGGTAAGTGGATGCGCCAGCCCAATGACCAACGGTGTCGTTTCGACGGCACAATTGTTTAATCCAGCAAACGAAGTTGCAATCGTCACAGAAGCCAAGCCGGCAAACTTTGCGGGTGCACCGGCCGCCCAAGTTTCATCCGCAGCCTTGCCAGCGATCCCGACAACTGGCATTCCCAAACGAATCTCGCCCCAAGAGCTGATCAACGCTCGCGACCAACACGGTAACCCCGGACAGGTTGCCTTGACCGGTGGTCGGCCCATCGTTGCCGGCGAGCCCGTGGTCGTCGTTGCATCCAACGACCCGTTCGCGAACTTTCAAGTGACGGAAGCGGACGAAATCGAGGTTGTCGAGCAAATCCCGCCCGCACCAAATCTAGAATCACCCAAACCAGCGGCAGTGAAGACAACGGTTACTCCGAAAGTCGCCGAGCCGATGGCACTCAACGATGATGAAGTTGCCAAGGCTACCGCGGCGCTGCAACGCGCCGAAGAAGAGAAGTCAGCTAAGGCGGCCGAGGCTGTAGAAGCTAAACAGAAGGCGAAAGACGAAGCCGAAGAAAAGACCGAAGCTGATGACGAAGACGCCGAGATAGATTCGCTACCCAATCCCAGTGACAGCCCACTATTCGATTCGGCAGAGACACCAAGCTATACCGGAACTCAGCCGCTATCGCTCGCCGAAGCGGTGCGAGTTGCACTGTCCCAAAACAAGTCCATCACCGTGTTGGGCTATCTGCCGCAGGAAGTCAACACCTTCGTCTCAAGCGAGCGAGCGGTCTTTGACCCTGTGTTCAACGCAGGCATTCGCGGTGGCCAGTTTAATCGCCAACAGCGCAACTTCATCAACACCGGCGGTCTATTGCCGGGCGGTTTCGCACCGGGCGCGAATGAACAGAGAAATGACTTTTTAGGCGCCCCCAACCAAAACGTTTTGTCGATCACCAAGTTGCTTGAAACAGGTGGTACGATCAGCGCTGGTTTGGGAATGGATTACTTGTATGACACCCCGGTCGGAGACTTTACGTTCCTGAACCCTGCATGGGGCACCGACATCAACCTAAGCCTGGTCCAGCCGCTCGGTAGAGGCCGAGGCCGCAACGTGACCACCGCACCGTTGCGAATCGCGCGTACGAATCAGTCATTAGCTGCACACGAGTTTCAGGCCGAGGTCAACAAGACGTTGCGAGATGTCCAGATCGCCTACTGGGACTGGAAACTTGCTCAACGTGAACACAAAGTGACCCAGGACGCTGTTAAGACAGCACTTAAGACTCTTGAGCTCGAAAAAGAGGCGCTTAAGTTAGGTGAAGGCACTCTGCCCGATTTCGAACAAGCCAACGATCAATGGCAAAGATTCCGAATCGATGACGCACTCGCACTCAATTCCGTCAAGAAGACTCGTATCACCTTGATTCAGATGATGGGATTGCCTCTGAGCCAAATCGACTATGATTTCGCGATCGACGAGCCCAGCATCGAGGCCAATGTCCAACGTGAAATCGGCGATATGTCGGCAATGTCGCGGCCCGAAATACTGGCTGCCCAGGCCAACATTCGAGCAACGCAACTTGCTGTCGTCCTGGCTGCGGATACCCTGCGACCCGATCTGAACCTACGAGTCGACTACGCTGTCACGGGCCTTGAAAGTGGGCTTGATGACGCAATCGAAACCGTGTCTGAACATCGCTTCAACGACTGGGTTGTCCAGCTTGAATTCACTCGTGCGGTTGGCCAACGAGCCGCCTGTGCAGCACTCCGCCGCGCACAACTGCAACTTGCTCGTGCCATCGCTGAACAGGATCGGGTCGAACAGGAAATCGCCGCCGAAGTCGCACGAACTTGGGAAGACGTAATAACCAGCATCGAACAGTTAAAGATTCAAACTGAGCGAGTCGAAACCGCTCGTGCTCAAGTCAAAGGACGCAACGAACTGTTCAGTGAAGGTGAAGGTTCACTTGACTTGAAGATACGCGCCGAAGCCAGCTTGATCGATTCTTTGCTCAGGAAGCAGGCTGCCGAAATTGCTGTTCAACAACAGATCGTTCAGTGGCAGTACGTCACTGCGCAACAACAGTTTGTTCAGTTTACAGAATAGCGTTTTACGGCGCCGTTAACCACGAAATGGCAACAACATGGACTTAGCAATCGACGCCATCGCGTTTATCCATGAACGCAACAAAATCGTCGTACTGCTTGGGAAAATACTTTCTGAATACAGCTTTAATCCGATCGTCTTTCAAAATCAATTGAAATTCTTCGTTCGAAGCCAATTTCTCGTACCGTTGCAAAAGTTCGGTCGGAGTCAGCGATCGGCTGCTGAACGAACTGCCACCACCGTACTGTGAGATGTTCGCCAACGGGTCCGAAGTTGTCTGTTCCTGTCCTATCGCTAGCGCGAGCTCGTCACGATACGCTTGCTCGCAGATAAATCGGTTGTAATTGACAAAGAGAATCTCGTCTGAGTCATTCATCTGCGAGATGTGATTCAAATAAAGATCGACTTGTTCCAATTCAAACGTCTCTGTGTATCCACTCTTAATCCGGCTTGCGAACAAGTTAGCTGGATCTCGTACAACGACCATCTTAATTTGCTTTTTGTGTCCGCCATAATAAAACGGCATATCAACATCGCCGAGAAATGTTTCGACGCTATAATCTTCATAGCTACGAATTAGCATCCCGATTCCGCCATCCGGAGCCTTCCTAAACCGACAGGTCTTAAAAATATTGAGTTGATCTTTTGAAAGGTCTTCGGGATACCAGGTTCTATGACGATACCCATTGAATCCTGGAACCATATTGTTGAGATGAACGACCGGTCCCGAATCCTGATCGCCAAGACTTTCTAGCCAATGAATGACCGCATGATTTCCCGTGCGTCGCATTCCAAGAACGCATATTTCAACCGCGTTGATTTCGGTTTGCGCGAATCGACGGCCGCGAAAGTGCAAGAGGGTGTCTTCAACCCGACGGACAACATTACTTCTGCTTGCACGAAACAGTAATTCTCGCGGGTTCGTGAATGGCAGCTGGCATAGTTCTTTGAGTTTCATTTCACAACCGAGCGTTCAACCCGGATTCCGTCAATCTAAATTTCTTTGTTTCCTTAGCGTCACGTGCCTCCACTCCATCAGGAAGAATTCACCGTCTTCCACCATCAGCAGTGTTTCGCAGCATCGAGCACGAACTGGGGATCACATATATTAATGGGCGACTGAAAACCATCTGGTCAACCAATGAAAATTACAACAAGCTTTCATGCGTTATTCCAATTAAGCCAATGGATCCGAAGCAATGGATCGTTCTTCATCACGGTATCTACGAACCTGAATTCCTGCGAGAGCCCAGAACGAGATAGCGACAAACGCGAACGCTACTCGCATTTCCGTTTTGCTGATCGTCTCTGCATTCTGTACAAAGACTACAAAAACCATTGCCAACACCACGACGAATGTTGTCACCAAATCCTGTTTGATCAGTAACATTCCGATCTTGGCCAACGCGTCGATAACGACCAAGTGCGCAATCAGAGATCCGATTGACAGCCCCAGGATGAACCCACTTAGACCGGCTGTGTGAAAGCCAAACAGCGATGCAATGATCGTTGCTGGTAATTTCACAAAGTTCGAGTTAGCGACTTCTTTCGTTTTTCCCATCGCGACTAAAGCTGGCGACAACGTCATCGTCAGCATCGCGACCCAAGCCGATAGACACAGCCACTGGCAGATCGAGCCAGCCGCATGGTAGTCCTCGTGATACAGGAACTCAAAAAAGTCCTGACACGTCACAAATACGCTGATAACCATCGCGGCGCCCACTGCCAAGATCGAGCCGCGGGCTGATCGCAACTGCGGCATCAATCCGTCGCTGGAACCTCGAGCAAAACGCGACAACACGGGATACAGAATCCCAGACGACAGTTTTTCAACCACCATCCGTGGCAACATTGCAATCGCCAACCCAAAGCTATAGACCCCAAGCGTCCCGATGTCGAACAGCTTGCCCATCATCATCCGGTCAACCTGCATCGCAGCAAACATCATCAAAGTGCTGACAAAGATCCAGCGTCCAAAATGAAACAGCTTCTTGGCATCCGTTCGACTGAACGCGAACCGATTTCGATAACCGGAAATCATTCGGTGACTGAATATTGTATGGGCAACGGCGGTCGCGATCGTTCCAAGCACCAACGACATCACAGTCGGCCAATAAAACGCCAAGATACACATCGCGATGCTGCCGATCACCTGCGATCGAATGTCCAACCAAGCAAGGGACTTAAGATCGAGATGTCGCTGCGATGTATAAATCGCGGTTGATGCAGTACCGTTGATCAGTGCGGTTAACGATGCGAGAGGAATCAACCAGACCAGCTCGGGCAAATCATAAAAACTTGCCACGGGCATCGCCAACAATGCCGCGATAAACGTAATCACAATACCGCGAAAGATCCCGATCACCCAAGCGGTGTTCAAGAGTTCAAAGTGATCACCACGCTCGTTTTGGATGATGCAAGGTCCAGCACCCACGTCAGAGAACATGCTAATTCCGACGACCACCAAATTAACAATCGCCATCGTTCCAAATGCTTCCGGCATCAACAAATAGCTAAGCACCATGTTGTTGACCAATCGAAAACACTGACTAAATCCGTACCCGGCCATCGACCAAGCAGACGCACCAAGGACCGTCCGCGAAGGCCCGGCGACATACACACCTTGGTCCTTAACACCTTGGTCCTTGCCATGCTTGGAGTAATCATCGATCTGGTCGAATGATGATTTCTTTGCATTGGTCGATTCTGGTTCGACAGTCAATTCAGCAACAGGCATTGAAGTAAACCTGTCGCAATTGTTCTGCCGCGGCAGCTTGCCCAAACATTAGCTGCATCTTTGCTCGCGCCGCCATGCCCAGATCTCGGATTTGCCCACGATCGAAATTTAGACGAGCGATCAAAGCGGTCATCTGATCACGCAAAATGTGATTGGCATCAACAACGGCATCCCGTTTGGCACTGTCCGCTATCGACGATCCAGCCCAACCTTCGGACTTGTTTTTTGGCAATGAAATAACCAATCCTGTTTGTTCATTCTCGACGATTTCGGGCAGCGAATAAACGTTGGTTGTGATTGCCGGACAACCTTGCATCCCTGCATCAATCAATTGCCAACCAAATGCGTTGTCGAGCGCTGGCATCACGATCAGATCATTCAGGGCAAATAATTGACTCACTCGCCGTCGGGACGGGGGTGCCCAGTGCGTTACCCAGTCCGCCGACCGAATCCGGTTGTGAAGACTTTCGTGTGACGGAGCAAATCGCCCCAGCACGGTATCAACGCCACAGATCAATGTCGAAACGATAGTCAAGCGAATGTCCATGCCGCCGGCACGCAATGATTCACAAGCATCAAGCGTAGGCAACAATCCCATTCCTAACGCGTCTTCAGCGACAAAAATCAATCGCAATGGACCGTTGGTTTCTTCGCATCTCGCCCGCCTGGAATCCACTTCGGAAATCGTACGCGGTTCGCGGTAGTCGTCGACAACCATACCGCGATAGACAATCACCTTCTTTGCCGCTTCGGTCATCCCAAGCGACAAGTACCGATCCACAAGTTGACGCTTTGCGATTTCGCTCTGCGTCGTGATCGCTCGGCACGATGGCGACGACAGAATCCGAGCTCCCAATCTCTCTTGCCAAGGTTTACCGGTTTCAGTCCGGTTGGCTGGATCGTCATCAAACGAAACGACGAAACGCCTGGCATTCAGCGGTATCGTGTTCGTCGCGTGGACCAAGTCGTAGCTTGCATCGGCGGACAATTGCGAAAATGACCAAAACCGGTCTTCATTGCCCAACCGATGCACCGGAATCGTACGCAACGGTTTCAGCTCGAAACCGTCAATGTCCATCCGTGATGGACAGCCCATACGGCTGGCGTTTGGCCCTTCCACGATCCCGACCCGCTTTGCTGCCAACACAGGTGATTGGTTTTCCAATCGTTCCTGGCTGCATTCAATGAGGGTTTGAGAGCGTGAAAGCATTACAAAAGACAAGGCTCGAAGACCAATCAACAAACGTATCGAAAATGCCACTTACCCAGTGAATCTGAAAGTGGCTTTAAACGGTACTAGTACGCACCCTTGGCAAGAACAACTGCGGGAACAGTCATGACAAGCAACTTAAAATCGAGCCACAAACTACGGTCTTCGACGTACTCGAGATCCATTTGAACTTGTTGTTCAAAGGGGATATCACCGCGACCACGAACCTGCCAAATGCAAGTCAAACCTGGCTTGACTTGCAATCGTTGCCAATCTTCGCGGTGATAAATCGCGACTTCTTGCGGGCATGATGGACGAGGACCAACCAAGCTCATGTCACCACGCACGACGTTCCACAACTGTGGCATCTCATCAATGCTAAATTTGCGAATGATTCGGCCGATCGAAGTGATTCGAGGATCTTTTCGCATCTTGAACGTACGACCATCCTTGTGATGGCTTTCGGAAAGCAACTTTGCCTTCAACTCGTCCGCGTTGACTCGCATCGAGCGAAACTTCAAACACGAAAACGGCACGCCGTCTTGGCCGATTCGAGTCTGTACAAACAGAATCGGTCCAAGATCCGTGAATTTGATCAGCAGCGCGACAACGACGAACATTGGCGACAGAATCAAAATCACTGCCGACGCAATCGCCACATCAGTCAGACGCTTCAATCGGTCATAACTGAACGCACTACGGACGAGATTCGCAAAACGACGAGCAAATCGGTCGTAGCGGATCGCAGCAAAGTCATTAGCTGAAACAGTGGACATGTTGTATCACAAGAGAATATCGAGTCAGAAGTCTAAGGAACGGCAATGATCACCACTTTGTCGCTTCGATCAAGCCCCGCACGGGACCGCCCTTGGTTCGTCATAGATTGCAACCGCTATGCCAACAAAGAGGGTAATTTGGGGCGTTGAAATGCACCCCGTTGAAGTCAGTTAGCGGGGCTTGATCCCCGTTAGCGGTTTTGTCATCAATTCGACACGAGAAAAATGTCGCGTGGGTTGATCGGATTGGTAATTTTCACTCGTCAACATGAGAAAAATAATTTGATTTCTCAGCTCTTTCCGAGCGGCTTTGCAGGGACACCAACAGCGGTTGCACCCGCGGGTATGTCCGATGTCACGACCGCCCCGGCACCGACCTTGGCTCGGCTACCGACGACAACGGGCCCAAGCACGCAGCTATGACAACCCAACATCACGTGGTCACCGATCTGGGGTGCGCCTGGTTTGGCCCCCGCCCCGACGGTGCAAACTTGGTGAATTGCACAGTCAGCCCCAAGGCTGGCATCGGGATGCACGATGATGGGGCCACCGTGAGGAATGAAGAGGCCCGGACCGATGGGGGCGTTCTTGTTCAAGTTGATCAACGTAACCACCGTGAAAATCTTGTTGACTAATGTCAGCACTATTTTCAAAGGCAATAAGGGTAATCCGTACTTGCTTAACACGATCGCACGTTGCATGCGGTACAAGGTCAGTGCCCAAAAACCCTCGGATCCCCAACCTGAATGACCTTGCTTCTTGAACCTCGCAAGGTCTGCACGCCAGGCTCGCCATTGGCTATCGCCTGCCCAAGCCTTTACCGTATCGCCGTCGTACTTCATGAGTGGATTTCGGTCAAACCAATCAATCGAGCAAGCTTCTCGGCTTCGGTTACCGCGTTGTGATGCTGCTTCACCAATTTGGCACCGGCCTTGCCGTACTGTGCCAATTGATCGACAGGCATTTCAATCGCTTCACGCATTTTGTCAGCAAGCGGCCGGACCGCACCAGCCGGAACCAGCCATCCGCAAACGCCCGGCTGAACCAATTCGCCAACACCTGCAATGTTGGTTGAAATCACCGGCCGGCCCATTGCCAAAGATTCCATGATCACGACAGGCAAGCCTTCGGCGAAACTGGACAGCACAAGTGCTCGCGAATCCTGCAGTGATTCACGAACCTCGTCGTCATTCTGCCAACCTGCCAAACGAACACAATCACCAAGTCCATAAGTTCGGATCATGGTTTCCAATTCGCCACGCATCGGTCCATCACCGACCATGGTCAACTGGAAATCGACACCGTCTTCATGCAACAACTTGGCTGCTTCGACCAACAGGTGCGTTCCCTTTTGTTCATCCAAACGACCGATGAACAGAAGTCGCGGAGCCGCCGGTGGCGGTGTTAGTTCGCGACTGAAGTAATTCTTGTCGAGACCACAATGAACGACCTCAATCTTTCCCCAATGCTCGCGCCGCGTCCATCGATAGAGTTGGCTTCGGCCATATTCGCTGATCGTAACCGCAAATTTTGAACGAGCGACCTTCTCACCAAGTCGCAAGAAGTGCGGCTTGTCAAATTCATGTGGACCGTGAATCGTAAAACTAAAGGTTGGTCCCCCAAGCGAACGACAAAGCATCGCGACTGCCGCCGGGTTGGTTCCGTAGTGCGAGTGCAAGTGCTCAATTTCCTCCTGAATCAACCAACGTGTTAGTTGGCAGGCTTCAAGAAAGTAAATCAAGTTGCAAAACAAACCGCGATCAGAATGCCAGCCCAGCTTGACGGTTAAGGCAAGCGTCTTCAGGAACTTCCCAGGACTCGTCAGCGCCGTGACAAACGCGGCAGAGAACAAGCCGATCACTCCAAGATTCAAGACGATGCGAGTTCGAGATGCCTCGACCAAATCCTTGGGCTCCGAAAGGCGAACATCCGTTTGCCGAATCGCAAACCGAACCACTTTAACCCCGAAACTCTCCATCGCCTCAATTTCACGACGAATGAATGTTCCGCTGGGAAAGGGATACTGATTTACCAAATAGGCAATTTTTCCCGTAAATTCCGGTGTCGGTGAAGCAACAGGAAGCTCACTGATTTGCCGACGTGGTTCTACGAAGACACTCATTGGGTGGCTCCCTTGTATTCAATTAATTTTGTGTGTTTGGACTGTAAATGATTCACGTAAAAGACGGCGACGCCGACGAATTGGGGGAACTTAGCGAGTACATCAAAAATAGCGGCCAATCTTGCGTCCGACTTTGTGAACCCGCGTCCTTGGTAATAGCGATAAACTCGCCTTATCAAAACGGGATACCCAATCAATAGCAAAAGGCTTAAACCAGACGTTGGCCACGCCAACGAAAGGCTGATCAGTGGCACAACGAATGCCCAGAAACAAATACTTCGTAACTCTTTTACCCAGTGACGTTCGGGGGCAGCACCGTGCATGTTCGCACCCTGGGCATAGGCGTGACCGCTTCGTTGCATCCGCCGCCACCACTGTTTAAACCGTGTCATCGCGGCATCATGAAGCGTCATCTCGCAATCGATGCGGCGAATTTTCCAACCCTTCGATCGCATCCGGACGCACAACTCAGGTTCTTCACCAGCAATCACAACTGGGTTGTATCCACCAGCCTGAGCTAGCGCTTCGGTCCTCAGCAAAGCATCGCCACCGCATGCCTTGGCATCACCAACCGGTGTGTTCCATTCCATATCACACAGTTGGTTGTAGATCGAAAAGCTGGGATAACGTTCGCGCCGACGGCCGGCGACGGCGGCCAAAGCCGAATCGCTATCCATTTCCGAAACGGCTCGATCGATCCATCCTTCCACGATCTCGCAGTCCCCATCGGCGAACTGAACGTACTTCGTTTCAGGAAACAGCTCCATCAACCGATCGAAACCCTCATTGCGTGCTCGAGCCGCTGAAAAGGGTTTCGACATATCTAGTTCGACCACCGACACACCCATCTGTTTGGCCATGTCGACGCTATCGTCGGACGAGTTCGAATCCACATACACCACCGCCCGGTAGTCCTGGACCGATTGCAGACAACGTTTAAGTCGTTCACCCTCGTTGCGTCCAATCGCGACAACACCGACCTCGTTTCGTACATTTTCACGCGGGGTCATGCAATCGCCTCATTGATCGAAGGACTTGCATGTTGCGAATCGGATCCATCGTCGCCGAATCCAGCGCGACCCGAGTGAGTGTTCTTGCAAATCACGCGAGCCGGTATGCCAACGGCGGTTTGACCGTCCGGTACGTCGCACAACACCACCGCATTTGCGCCAATCTTTGCATCGTCGCCAATCGTAACATCGCCAAGAATCTTGGCACCGGCACCAACGCTGACTCGTTTGCCCAACCGGGGTGCTCGGTCCAAACTTTTTTCGTCTCGGATCCCCAGCGTCACGCCTTGGCGGATGATGCAGCCATCGCCGATGACACTGGCGCCATGAACGACAATCCCGTGCTGATGTTCAATCGTAACGTGACGGCCAATGGTTGCCGAATAGGGAAGTTCAATTCCATACACACGCATGCACCGCCGCTGGCAAGGCTTGTAAAAAAGCCCCAACAATATTCGAACGATTCGGTACTTAAAGCTCATGCGCCAAACGCCATAGCGATACGTGGCCAAAGCACGAAATCCTGGCCGATGCCAATCGCTGCCATTGGCTCGATAGTCTTCTCGAATCAGCGTGAGCACAGAGGGGTTGATCGAATCCATCACATTGCCACCCCGCGCATCCAAACGCTATTTCGAACGAAGTCAACCAACAACTTCGGTGGATCGTAACTGGCTTTGCCTTGTAATTTTGATCGCACACACCAGGACGCGTAACTAACGGCCCAAGCCGCATCGACTAATCCGGAATAGATTGCACCGTGGTTCTTCACAAAGTACCGGCGACGCGAATCGAACCAGTATTGCGGTCGACGTTTTGGAACGGCGTTGCGAATCGTGACGCCCGAGGCTTGGCCAACTAAGTGAACCACGCGACTGGCCGGTTCATACGCACAGTACCAACCAACGAGTGAAGCCTGCAGGCAAAAATCAGTCTCTTCGTAGTACATGAAGTACTCGTCATCAAGCAAACCGACGTCTTCGAATACTTCGCGGCGTACCAACATACTGGCACCGGCGACCCAGCCAGCTTTAACGGCCGTATCTGAAATCGGTGGCGCAACAATTTTGTTAGACAAGACCTTCGATACCAAACCGAGACGCAGTCCGTCATCAATCTCGCTGGCCAAACTAGGAAACCGAAACGCAGATCGCTGGGGCGTACCATCAGGATCCTCGAGTCGACTGCCCACTAAACCACACTGCGGATTCGCTTCCAAATACGCGATCAACTTTTCGAGCGATCCTTCGCGGACCAACGTGTCCGGATTCAACAGCCATACGTAGTCTGGCTTTCGCTCGGCACCGGCCGCTAGTACGTCACGAATCGCCGCGTTGTTTCCAAACGCAAAGCCACCGTTGCGATCAAGCGGCATCAGCGTGACCCACGAATTCCAACCGCGATCATCGATCGCCGACTGAAGCTGGGACACCGAATCATCGCCCGACAAATTGTCAACTAACGTAACGTGTACATCGGAACGTCCCACCACATGTTGTGCGAGTGATTCAAGACAATCACACGTTAACGCGGCAGTTCGATAATTGACGATAACAACAGATGTATGCATGACGATCGGTGCTAAGCACACACCTCATTTGCAGAATCTCGGTCCGTTCTGCGCCATGTTTTTTGCCGTCTGAAAATCGCGGCAACATACAACGGGAACTTGCTAAGAATGTAAAACGGCACAAGGCACAGTTGTTTCATCGTCAGTTGGTCTCGACCATGCGCGTACCAAGCCGTCATGACACCGAACCCCAAGAATCCACCAGCAAGTGTCATCAGAATCAATGGCAAATGACTGACGGGCATGGTCCACGTGACGACCAAAATGCTAAGCATCGAAACAACCCAGCACTGGACCAATAACGCCAAGGGCGGAATCATCAGATCGATTGCCGCGACCAACAGTGCTGGCCGAACGGACGTGACTGCCGATCCAACCAAGCGAGGTGTTTGGGTGGCGATTGTATGCAGGTGACCGTGCTCCCACCGTTTGCGTTGCTCCAACGCGTTGCCTCGCTCGGCGGGCAACGAAGCGCGAACAATGGCTTCGGGACAATAATGTGGCGAGTGACCGTCAATCATCAGGTCGTAGCTGACCTTCATGTCTTCGACAATGTTGTCACTGGCCCAATTGGGACGACTTGCCAGTGCCGATGGAAAGGCCATTCCGGATCCGTACAAGACACAGCCATATCCAAGCCGGTGCAGACCGAGTGGTCGGACTTGGTTTTTGACGGTTGTTGCGAACCCTGAAACCGCTCCCCATGCTCCGCCACTTTGCGCTGCTGGCATCTGATAGTTGGCTTGAACCGGACCGCCCGTCGAAATAGCCAGACGTGCCAATCGATCAATCGACCCATCAAACACATCGCAATCCGCATCAACCATCAAGACAACGTCTCGTGGCTCTTGTTGAAGGATCTTCAATCCATGGTCGACGGCGAATCCCTTGGCTCGCTTTGTATCATCAAAGCGCTCCGTCACCACCGCACCAACCGCACGTGCCACATCGGCCGTTGCGTCATTGCAGTTATCGGCAACCACCAACAAGCGATCGCCCGGAATCAACTGACGGCGAATGGATTCGATCGTCGCGCCGATGACGGATTCTTCGTTGTGGGCAGGCACCAACACATCGACACTCGGTCGACCAGGGGACTGTGATGGCGTGTCGAGTAATCGACGACGGGGAAACGAACCCACAACGCACTGAGCCATCAACATGAAGGTTGGGACCAAAAAGGTCATCGCCACCAAGCCAATCGTCCACTCAAGCACCGTGATCCAACCCAATGCCAAAACAGGTTGGACGGTTTCAAATCCAGCGATGGTTAGTCCAAAGATCAAGAGATCACTCCGATCATTGGAACATTGAACTTCGTTAAACTTCCAACCACTTCATTGGCTGCGTCCGTGAACTTCGCTCCACCAGGTGCCGACAACAGAACGGCACCTGATTTTAGGCTGACCAATTCCATGTCCGCACGATTCTTGCAAGACAAACCAGTCAACAACACCAAACCATCGGTTTGGAAATCGGTGTGCAACAAGGAGAGGATTTCATCAGCAGGCAAATCACCCATCGCGACAATCCGCAATCGGTTTGGTTGATCGTCTTCGGTGATCTCTCGGAAGGTCTCGTTTTCGTCAAGCATCGTTTCACCGACCAGAACGACCATCACTTCTTCGCCTAGCTTCGCCATCGACACAGCCAACTGCTTGGTCGTTGCAATCGACGCACTACGCCCGTTGAGTCCAACGACGTGAACCAATCGATTAGCCAGCCCCGACGAAACGTGTTGCAATCGCACCGCGGCGATGCGAACCGAGTCCGGAATCAACGCTGCCTTCTTTCCGGTGGACGATGCGGCACGCAATTCCGATTTCGAAATGGTTCCGATCTCAGCGATGTTCATGCGTTCGGCCAACGATGTGCCAGGCGTAGGCAGTACGCTTCGCAGTCCAAGTCCCAGGACAGGAATCGACAAGCCCATCAAACACAACATGAACGCGGTTGCAAATTGTTTGCGATAGTCATTCTTTTCTGGCATCATACTGGGAGCTGCCGCTTCGATCACACGAAAGCCGTGTGCGTCACCGTGCTTGAGAGTTTCGAGTTGTTCGACGAACGTTTCGTTGACTTCAAGCTTTGATTCTTCGATCGCAATTTCTTTCTCAAGTGTCCGAGCAAGGATCATCGATTTGTCCATCTCGTTGATCTTTGGCTCGAGATATCCAATCGCACTTTCAAGGTGTTCGATATGAACTCGGGCGGTTGCCAACTGCATGTCGAGTACCGATTTGATACGCGACGATTCCCGCATCGCTTCGACGGCGGTAGATGGGTCATCGCCAAACGATTCCATTTGTCGATTCAGGCGATCCAATTCTTCTTCCATGTCTGCGACGGCACCATCACCACGGGCTTCCAAACGCAACTGCTCGACTTCTGCTGATAGTTCGTTGTAACGAGACTGAGGCATCAATCCGCGTTGAACCAACGGCTCGATCCGCGTCAATTCGGCTTCCTTGCTTCGCAGTTTGGCCTCCACGATCGCTTGATGACGTTGCTCGACGATGTCCGATTCCAGATCGGTAATGCGGCTTAGCAACGCCGTGGCCGAAACCGTTTTTTGCTTCGGCACGAAGTCGTTGTCTTTGATCGACGTAGCGACCAAGGCAACACCGGATTCCAAACGGGCAATCTGCTCCTGATTGGCTTGAAAGATTGCTTGTTGCGTTCGCAACTCGGATTCCATCACCTCAAGCTTTGTCTTCCACTGTTCGCTTGCAACGCTGATGTCTTCCACACCATTCCTTTTGCTGATCGCGGCGTACTGCGCCTTCAATGCAGCAATCTCGGGCTTCGCTTCTTTTTCAATCGCTTTGTGCAATCCGACAAGGTGCTGGTCCAAACCTTGGTCACGAATATCTCGTGTTCGACGAAGACCGATTTCGACTAAATCGTCAAGCATTTCAATTCCGTCTTTTTGATCAGCCCAATCCATCGTGATCGTGACCGACCCTTCGCCACCATCAACGTTGGCTTCGACTTGGCGACTCATGAAGTCAGTTGGCACCAATAGATTGCGTTTGGCAACCAATTCTTCGATAGCTTCTTTTGAGTTGAACTCCTTCAACAATGTCCGAATATCCAACCCTTGATACAGCGGTGCACCGAAGAACGTCTTGTTGTAAACCAACCGTGACTCAACTTGATACGTCGTCGAGTTATGATCCTTGGCCCAGTAGTAACCGGCACCAGCACTGATCACCGTAGCAACGACCAACCACTTCCAGGTCTTCTTTGCCAATTCGATCAGGCGAGTTTCGGCTGAACTATGCGACGATGCACTTGCGCCAGCCGCGGCACCTTCTTGCGCCGGATTGGGCGATTGCGAATACGAGGAAGACGCGTGGAGTTGAGTTTGGGTCATTTCAGATTCTTTTAACTTGACGATTGAACCGGTTGATGAGATTTGAACGGAAAACGATTGAGTTTGATTTGAGCTATGACGGTCCGAATGAGACGGTCAAAGGAACAGCGGCGGGAAGTGGAACAGATGAAACGGCGGGCTGCGTCGAACGTCGGTTCAGCCAAGCCGTAATTGCACTGCTTAGCATGCCGACAAGCATCAACCACACGAATCCAAAGTCAGATGCCAGCCAAACCGTTAGCAACAACAACATGATGGCCGCGATTGAGCCGGTGATCCCACCAATCAGTAGACGATCTTCGGGATCAATGGAGATGGCAAGCCAACTACCGCCGCCAACCACCATTGCACCAAGCATGAGAAACGCCCCCAGGCCCACTAGGCCCCAACTCAACTGCAACAAAATGTAGTGGTTATCGATGGATCGAAATTGGGCGCGAAGGTGCGGTTCGAGCATCATCTCGTGAGTGATTTTCGAACCCCATTTTCCATGGCCAAGCCACGCCGCTTGTTCCATGGCATCCGCGTAAACGTAATACAACAGTTCGCGGTGCTTGGTCCCTGTGTAAGCATGTTCTTTGCCCTGAATGCTAACGACGTACTCTGCTTTTTCGCCCGAGAATGATTCAAGCTGCTCGACCACGGTCGGCCAAATCGCAAACATTAAAAGACCGCCCAGCAGGGTCGATCCGATCAGGGGCAACCTCAGCAGAGGAAGGTAGAAAAAGAGCGCAGCCACCGCAGATGCGGCAAGTGCCAGCATCGGACCGCGTGACATCGTTCCGAAAACACCCAACACGCAAAGCACCGGTGTCAGCAAGAAAATTGGCGACAAGCGACGCTTACGAGCCAACCGAGCACCCTCGGCAGCCCAAGGAAACAACATCGCCAACGTCATCCCAAAATAGATCGGGTGACCAAGTGGCCCTTCGGCGCGGCGCAAATTCATGCGATTACCGGATTCAGAATTGAACGACCCGGTTCGTTGGGCCAGCACATTGATGGGATTGATTTTGGTGGTCGATTCAAACACCGACCATACCGACAGAACGATGCAGGCAGCACAGGCCCAGGGCACCAACGCTCGTAGATCAGCCAGCGATCCAATCAGGATTCGGC